>NZ_JBHWKO010000039.1:0-78356 GCF_042731035.1 Streptomyces sp. NPDC059895 | reverse complement strand
CACTGGTCACGCTACCGACGGCGCAGCCAGGCCCGAGCCCGCCGATCCCACTACAAACGCCGAGGCCACACCCTCCAGATGCGGTTGCAGTACTAAGGGTGGAGCGCTGCGGGGAGTTGGCGGCGGGAGTCCACTCCCACCTTGAGGAACACCCGTGACAGGTGGCTCGCGACCGTGCGGTGCGTCAGACCGAGCTGCCAGCCGATCCGCTGGTTCGTCAGCCCGGACGCGGCCAGGCGGGCCACCTCCGCCTCGCGCGGAGTGAGCTGGAACCTCTCCGCCCAGGCCGGGTGGGCCGATGCCGGCGCCTCACCCGCGGCCAGCAGTTCCGACGCGGCGCGCCGCGTCCAGGAGTCGGCGCCCAGCGCGGTGAACGCGTCGTGTGCCGACTGCAGATGTGTGCGGGCCTCCAGGACGCGCCGTCGGCGGCGCAGCCATTCCCCGAAGGCCAGCCGCGTCCGCGCCCGTTCGTACCGGAGGGGGGCGCTGCGCACGTCGAGGGCCGCCTCGAAGTACCGTTCGGCCTCGTCGTCCTCGCTGAGCAGCGCTCGGCAGCGTGCCACCAGGTGGTCCAGCAGCGTCGAGCGTGTCCGCTCACTCACCCGCGCCGCGCGCGCGACATGAGTGCGCACCTCGTCCTCGCGGCCGGAGGCGACGGCGGCGGCCACCAGATCCCCCAGTGCCCAGCCCGCGACGATCGGATGCCAGGCGTCCCCGTCCCGGCTCGACAGCATGAAGAGTTCCTCGAACGCCTCTTCCGGGCGGCTGTTGGAGAGGGACATCAGACCACGTGACCAGCGGGTGCGGGCGGTCAGCATCTGGAGACGGCGTGGCAGGCCGTAGGCCAGGACCTCGTCGGTGAGGGCGCCGTGGCCGTCCTCGTCGCCCTTCCAGGCGCGCGCCTGGGCGACGCCGGACTGGAACGCCATCCGGGCCCGCATGTCCTCCGAGGAGCGGGCCCAGTAGTGCCCGAGAGCGGAGTCGTGCTCGACCGCCGCGCCGACACCGAGGTGCACATGGGCGATCTGCAGATGGATGAGGACCGTCGTCGCCGTGCCGAAGTGGCCGAGGTCGACGAGAGGCCGGAGGACGCGGCTGCCGACCAGGTCGGTGGTGACCGGATCGTCCAGAGCGGTGGACAAGGTGACCAGGGCCACCGCACCCGCGAGGTCGGCGGGCGAGGACCACGTGCCGGACTCGGCCACGCCTCGGTCCAGCACCGCCCGTGCCCTGCGGCCGTACGTCTCCCGGTCGGTCCAGGTGAGAGCCGACATCAGGTGCGGATCGTCCTGGCGGTCAGGGTGTCCGAGCATCTCCTCCAGGGCCGGCCGCAGGGCGTCGCCCCACTCGGGCTCGCACAGGGCCGGGGCCAGACCGCATGCCACGGGGACGAAGGGGTGAGGCCACTGTGTGCTGTCCGCGTCGGCGGAACGCAGGAGCAGGGAGACGGCGTGCGCGGGGATGCCGTCGTTGTTGTAGGCCACCCGCGCCTCCAGTGCCGCGGCCGCGGCGGTGAGCGAGGGATTCACGGGCGCCGCGGTGAGCTGTCCCACCAACCGCCGCAGCCCCCGGACATGCCCTCGTACGCCCGCGGCCTCGGCGGCCTTGATCAGCCGTGTCGCCCGCGCGTGCGCGCTCGGACTGAGACCCGCCGCCAGTTCGAGTACGGCGGCGGCTTCCGGAAGGTCCGGACCCACGCCCTTCTCCAGCGCCGCGGCGGTGTCCTCGTCGGGCACGGTCGACACCGACGCGATGTGGAGGGCGCGGCGGTAGGGGTCGTCGGTCGCCAGTTCGGCGAGGGCGAGATTCACCCGGCGCCGCTCGTCGAAGGAGGAGGCCCAGTGCACCGCGGAGCGCAGCAGCGGATGGCGGAAGCGCAGGCGCGGACCGCGGACGTCGACCAGGCGGGCGGACCGGGCCGCGGTCAGGCCGTCGACATCCATCCCGGCGCCTTCGGCGGCCGTGACCAGGAGATCGAGGCGGTCGCTGTCGGCCTCCGCCGCCACCAGCAGGAACTCCCGGGCACGGGCCGGTACGCCGTCCAGCAGCGCCGCGAGCCGCCGCTGCAGAGGCTCACCCAGCGGCAGACGCGGGGCGAGCAGGGACGCCGCCGGTATGCCGGTGCGCCGCAGTTCGCCGACGATGCCCACGATGGCGGCCGGAAACCCCGCCGCCTCGGCGAGCAGCCGCTTGGCCAAGGGCGGTGAGAGATAGCGCTCGCACGCGTCCAGGAGCCGTGCACTGGCGGTGGCGTCCAGTGGGCCCAGCACCATCGAGGGGAACCGGCCGGTGAGGCCCCGCTCGTCGTCGCTGCGTGTGGCGAGGAGCAGACCGACGGTCCCCCGAGGAGCCCGCTCCACGGCGAAGCGGAGGGCCTCCAGCGACTCCGGGTCCCACCAGTGGGCGTCGTCGACCGTCAGCAGCAGGGGGTTGCCCGGCGTGGACGCGGCCTGCAAGGCGTCCGACAGCGTGAGTCCGGCGGCGCGCGGACCCTCCATGACGGAGACGATACGTGTGGTGAAGCCGTCGTCGTCCGCCGATGCGGGCGGCAGCCCGGGAAGCGCGGCCAGCCGCAGCAGCACCTGGGCGACCCCGGCTCCGCGGACGTCGGCCTCCGTCTCGTGCCCTCTGACGTCCACGACGGTGAGACCGTCGCGGTACGCGGCCTCGACCGCCGCCCGTACCAGCGCGGACTTCCCGACGCCGATCTCGCCCGAGAGGACGAGAACGTCCTCGTCGCCCTCCGCGCGGTCCAGGAAACGGTCCAGGGTGAGCAGCTCGGGTCCGCGCCCCACGAGCGCGGTGTCGCGGAACCGCTCCGCCTGCGCACCTCCGTGCATGGTGCCGGGGGCTGCCAGAGCTTCGTCATGCGGTGCGTGCACCCGCCTGCCTCCTCCAGATCGGGGCCGTGCCGACTGGTTCGGCAGAGACCCGGTTGTTGGGGGGAGTCGTCACTCGAGCCTTGGTGGCCGCAAGGTGACCGCAGAACGAGGTGCGGAGCGAGCGGGATCGCGGACCACACCGTCTGTCGTGGCTCGCCCGCGTCGACGCGACGCGGGCGGGACGAGCAGGGTCGCCGGTGAGCAACCATCGGGTCATGGCGTGCAGTCACACTACACACCGCTCCGTCCTTCAGTGGTGCAAGCGCTTCCTCCGGATCCTGGGCAGGGGCTTGGGCAACGCTGCGACCTGGGTTTTTACGGGACGCGGCGGCCGATAGGGCGGTTATCGCGCCCTATCGGGCAAGGAGGGATACAGCTCCACGGACGCGTGAGGAACCGCTTCCGTCGCGTACGGATGCGACGGGAACGGCCGCGTTGCGGCGAGCCGGAACGCGCGGCCGGGGGCGCGCCCGGCCGTCTCGGCCGGCAGGGCGGTCACTCGGGCCACGCCGAGTTCTCGATGATGTCCACGAAGTTCTCCCGGCGGTAACCGGGGGTGAAACGCTCGAGCACGTCGGCCTTCACATTGCCGAAGGTCGTCTCCGGCTTGGGAGCGATCCCCTCCGTGAACGCCTTCAGGATGCTCTGCTTGAAGTCCGGCCGCGGATGCAGCCGGGTGATCTCCGCCCGGTCGGCCTCGCTGATGTCGTCGTAGCCCATGCCCAGGACGTCGTACTCGACGCCGGCGGTGACGAGCGCGACCTCCGGCTCCATGAACTCGGCGATGCCGGGAGTCGTGTGCAGCGCGATCGCCGTCCAGACCCGCCGGATGCCGTCCTCCGGAACGCCATGACTGCGCAGGAAGCGTCGAGCCTCGTCGGCGCCGTCCACTTCGAAACGGCGACCACTGGTGCGGAACGGCTCACCGAGACCCACGTCGTGGAACATCGCTCCGATGTAGAGCAGCTCGGGGTCGAAGCTCAGTCCTCGGTTGCGGCCCTGCAGGCCGCCGAACCAGAAGACGCGGCGCGAGTGGTGATAGACGAGATCCGACGTGGTGTCCCTGATCAGTTCGGTGGCCGCGACGGCGAGCTCGGTGTCGGGGACGCTGAGGCCGGCGGCGGTCGATTCGGCGGTGGACATGGTGCTGCCTCCTTCTGCGGAGCGGTCTGGACCGCCAGTTTCCGGCCGGGAGCACCGCTCGGGCATCTGTCGAACGGCTCAGCGGTGACTGCTCGCGCCTGTCGTCCGGGAGGACAGGGTCGACAGCGAACCGACAGGACGCCCGGCCGAGTCGTCGGCGTTTTGTCGCACGACCATGCGATGCGGGGGAGAGGCGCCCGATGCCACGGTTGCCGAAGCACCGGTACTGAGCCTCGTCCGGTGATCCGTTACGACGAGGGGCGAAGAAGATGAAGTCCCAGAGCACCGTTCCCCCCTGCCTGGCGGCAGGGGCAGCACTCCGCCGCCGGGGCATCCTGTCCGCTGTCGAGCGGAGACTCTGGTCATGAACGCGACCATCTGCCCGGAAGAGACCGTGGTGAGGACGGAGGGACGACGTAGCCCCTCGCCGCACACGCCTACGGCGCCGCACACGTCTATGGCGCCGCACAGGCCCATGGCAGAGGGCCTTGTCACCGGGTGCGGACTGCGCGGGCGCGACGACGTCCTGGCCGTCCTGGGCTCCGCTCTCGATCGAGCGAGGGACCACCACGGAAGCGCGATGGTTCTTCGTGGGGGCACGGGCAGCGGGAAGAGCACGCTGCTGCGGTCCACGGCGGACAGGGCGGTCGCCGTGGGATGGCAGGTGTTCCAGTTCGGCTGCACCGAGCAGGGTGCTCGTGTTCCGTTCTCCGCGCTCCGGTCCCTGGCCTACCCCGTTCTCAACACGTCACCGGATCTGCCGCAGTCGTTGCGGAACGCGTTCCTGGAGGCCATGGCGGGAGGCGTCGGTGCCACCGACGCGCTGCTCGCGTACTCGGCTCTGCGGCAGCTTCTCTTCGCCGCCGCACGCGTGTGCCCCACTCTGGTGGTCGTCGACGACTGCCAGTGGCTCGACACGGGATCGGCGAGAGCCCTGGCCTTCCTCTCGCACCGTCTCGAAGGCAGCAGGCTCATGACCCTCGCCGCGACATCGGAGCACGGGAGAGGTCCGTTCGACGGCGACGACGCCTTGCACGTCGAGCTGAAGGGCATCGACGATCCTTCGGCCAGGCTCCTGCTCGCCGACCATCACCCCGGTCTCGCGCCGCTCGTCCGCTCCACCGTGCTGTCGGCCGCGGCGGGGAACCCGCTGGCACTGATGGATCTCCCGGCCGCGCTGACCGACGCACAGCGCAGGGGCGAGGCCGCGCTTCCCGAACCGCTGCCGGCGGGGCCGGCACTCGACCGCGCCCTGGGCGGCCGCTTCCGGGACCTGCCCGCCGACACGCGTACGGTCCTCGCCCTCCTGGCGATGACGGACGGCGGTGTCGACAGGAGTCTCCTCGCGTCGGTGTCGGTCTGCCTCGGAACCGGCCCGGACGCACTCGACGCCGCCGAACGCGCCGGCCTGGTCGTAGGTGACCGGCTCCTGCGCTTCGCCCAACCCGTGTACCGCTCCCTGGCCGATTCCACGGCCCCCGCCTCCCTGCGGCGGAAGGCCTACGCGGCGTGGGCGCAGTGCGGGCCCGCCGACAGCCACGCATCCGGTGACCAGTGCCGCAGAGGCGGCACCACCGACGAGGAGACCGGGCGCCGGTTCGAGGCACTCGCCGAGACCGCCCTGACCCGCGGCCAGTGGAACGCGGCGGTCCGGGCCTACCGGAGCGCCGGCGAACTCGGCGCCCACCCCGACGAGCGGACACGCCGGCAGGCAGCCGCGGGCAGCGCGGCCCTCAGGGCGGGACGTCCGAGCCTGGCCCTGGCCCTGACCCGTTCCCTGAGCGGCGCCGACGACGATTCCCCCACGGCCCGCACGCTCCGGCTCGTACGGGCACACGCCGAGTACGAGACCGCCTTCTCCGCCCGACGGAACCGCGGAGAGCTGTCGGCCGCGCTGTCGACAGGCCCTGTCGTCGGTGCCGACGTACGCGACGAGGCGGCACTGCGTCTGGCCGAGCTGAGTTCGCTCCTGCACGATCCCGGGCCCGCACGGCACGCACTCGCGTGGCTGGACCGGAGTGGCGTGGGCGACGGACCCCTACGCGTCGCCGTGACGGCGCATCTCGGCCCGGCCTCCGGCGGCGCGGCGGACCTCAGGGCCAGGCTTCTGGATGCCGCGGGCCGGATCGCGAGAGATCCGGGGCGCGCCGGATCGCGGGAACTCACGTGGCTCGCGGACACCGCGCTGCGGATCGACGAGTCCGCTCTCGCCAACCACCTCGTGACCACCGCACTCCGACGCGCGGAACCGACCGACCGGTCACTGCTCCACCACGGCTGGTCACTCCAGGCGGAGCTGCTGGTGTCCGGTGGACGCTGGACGGAGCTCCGTGACCTCGCGCCGTCCCGCATCGAGGCGGCCGAGCGGGAGGGATTCGCCCGGCGACGCATCGAGAACAAGGCCCAACTGCTCGTCGTCAGCGTCTGTCAGGGCCGCTACGACGAAGCAGGCGCGCTCCTGTGGGAGGTGCGCCAGTGGGGCGAGGAACACGATTCCCCTCACCACGTTCATCTGGCGGACCACGCCGCCTGCCTGCTGGCCCTCGCACGCGGGGACGACCCGACGGACGGCGGCACGGCGGCCGCGGCACCACTCGCCGACGGTGATCCACTGACGAGTGTGGTGGTACGACGCGCACACGTCGACCTGATCAGGGCCGCACTGGCGCGACAAGACCTGGAACAGGCCCGTCGTCTGCAGGACCGGGCAGTGGCGCTGGAACTGCACCACTGCTCGGCGGACATGGCCCTGCGCATCGCTCACGGTGAGGCACTGATCGGGTTCCATGCCGACGCCCCGGGCACACACGGACAGTTCAGGCACGCCCACGTCACCGCAGCGAAGTCCTCGCGTCCCTTCGACCGCGCCCGACTCGCTCTGGACTACGGCATCTGGCTGCGCCGGCAACGTGAGACACCGGCGGCCCGCACCCAACTGCGCGCCGCGCACGACGCGTTCGCGCGACTGGGCGCTGCGCCCTGGCGGGACAGGGCACGCGAGGAGCTGCGCGCCATCGGCGTCGGCGTCCGTGACCAGGGACCGGCGACGCCACCCGCGCCCGGAGTCGTCTTCCTGTCCGCGCAGGAACAGCGGATCGCTCGCCTGGCCGCCGCGGGGCTGTCCAACCGGCAGATCGCCGAACGGCTCTTCATCTCCCCGAGGACCGTGGGCTCCCACCTCTACAAGGTGTTCCCGCGCCTGGGCATCAGTTCCCGTCGGGAACTGCGCCGAGCCCTGCAGGGACTCGGGGACCACGCAGGAAAGGAAATGTTGTCATGACGGCACCGGCGCAGGCTCTGACGGGGACCGTCGAGCGCACGCACCTTGCGGCCGTCCCGTCGACTCATGGGACTCCGGCGCCGGAACCGGCCCCCCTCAGCCTCATGGTGAAGGCGGACGACCCGATCACCGGCGAAGGAGCCGAGGCATACCTCGGAGGGGCCGAAGCGGTGCGTGTGGTTCCGTGGGGAGACCGGCAGAGCGCCGACATGGCGCTGGTCCTCGACCGAGTGGTGGACGAGAGGACTCTCGGCTGGCTCGGACAACTCCAGGAGGGGACGGACGGGGACGGCCCGCCGGTACTTCTGATCGTCGACGAGATCAGCGAGCGGCTGCTGCTCGAAGCGGTGCGCCTCGGCGTCGTGGGAGTGCTCCCGCGTGCGGAGACGGACTACCGGACCGTGCTGCGTGCCACCCGGAGCGCCCTCTGCGGAGAGGCGCCGATGCCTCCCCGGCTCGTCCGCTCGCTCGTCCGGGAAGTGCGTGCCATGGAGACCTCGGCGCGGCGACGGGAGAGCCACCTGACGCTGAGGGAGACGGAGGTGCTCCGCCTCCTGGCCGACGGGCTGAGCACACTCGAAGTGGCGGACCGCCTCAGCTACTCCGAGCGGACGATCAAAAGCATCCTGCACGAGGTCGTCACGCGCCTGAAACTGCGTAACCGTACCCACGCCGTGGCACATGGGATCCGCAGAGGTCTGTTTTGATGACCTGACGGTTGTCATTCCCGGTGAATTGCCGATCAGCGCCCGAGAACGCACCGCGCAGGGCGGTCGAATGTGCAGTGACAGTGCACGGTTGTAAATTGCCTATCCTTGCCCGGCGGGCTGACAATTCTCGTTCGGCTTTGCCCTCGACCCGCCGCGGGCCCGAACCGCGCACATCGACATGCAGGCGGCACGGGACGCCATGCAATGACACATGATGGATGGCGATGATCGGCAGTCGACTTCGGGAGCTTCGCATGGGGAGAGGGCTCAGCCTTCGTGCCCTGGCCACCGCGGTAGGGGTCTCCCCGACGCTGCTCAGCCAGGTGGAGCGGGGCGTGACCGAGCCCAGCCTCTCCACCCTGCGCAGGCTCGCCGAGGTCTACACGGTGTCCGTGGCGGACCTCTTCGGCGAGGACAGGCAGGCCTCCGCCGCTGTGAGCCGCCCGGGCGAGCGTTCGGTCCTGCTCAGCCCGCGCGGCTCCGTCCGCTATGAGCGCCTCACTCCCCACAACGGGGCGCTCGAAGTGCTGCGAGCGGTCCTGGCGCCGGGAGACGCCACGAGCGACGAGCCCTGGACCCATCCGTCGATCGAGTGCGCGTACGTGGTCAGCGGAACCCTGAGCGCGGATGTGGAGGGTGTCATCACCCTGGTGGGGCGGGGTGAGGCGGTGACCTTCGACTCGGGACTGCCGCACCGCTACCTCAACGAGACGGACGGGACGGTCGAGTTCATCATCGCCACCAGCCCGCCCGCCCCTTGAGCGGCCGGCGACGGAACGCTGACCGATAGGGAGTCATTTCCGCCCTATGGAGAGGACGTGGGCCGCCTTGCCTGCGCGCGTATCCGTTCGGCGCTGAGGTGGGAGAACCGTCGCTTCGCGGCTTCTGTGTCTTGTCGGTGTAGAGAGGTGCTGCCATGTCCGTGGTCAAGAGCCCGCTTTCGGAAGAGAATCGCCGGATCACCGGAGAGGCACTCCAGGGCGCCCTCGCGGACCTGCTCGACCTGTCCCTGGTGGCCAAGCAGGCGCACTGGAACCTCTACGGACCGAGGTTCCGCTCGATCCACCTGCAGTTGGACGAGGTCGTCACCGCCGCCCGCGACTACGCGGACACGGTCGCCGAGCGGGCCGCGGCGATCGGGGTCAGCCCCGACGGCCGGGCGACGACCATAGCCAGGACCAGCGGGCTGCCGGCGTTCCCCGAGGACTGGATCGAGGACGGTCGTGTCGTCTCCGTGCTCGTCGAGGCCTACAGCGTCCTGATCAGCCGCATGCGTGCCCGTATCGAGGCCACGGAGAAGGCGGACGCCGTGACACAGGACCTGTTCATCGGCCTCACGGCCGAACTGGAGAAGGAATACTGGATGTTCCAGGCGGAGAACCGGGACTGAGCCCGATTCGGGAACGCGGCCGCCGCCGGCGAGAGCGCCGATGAGCCGGCGGCGGCCGCTGTCCCTGGCGTGTGGCCCCTTTCTGCTCCACCTGGTGTCTGGCCCTTGCTGGTCCACTGATATCCACCGTAGGGACGCCGAAGAGGAGGGCATCGGGTCATTCGACCGGCCCCCGCGCATTTCGCAGGGCCGGTCAGATCACGTCGCGCAACTGGAAGCGAGAGGTGATACCGAGCTTGGGGAAAGCCCGGTTGAGATGGAAACCGACGGTTCGGGGAGACAAGAACAGGCGCTCGCCTATCTCACGGTTGGTGAGTCCCTGGGCGGCGAGTCGGGCGATGGCACGTTGCTGAGGTGTGAGTTCCCTGGTCGCGTCACGGCGTGGAGCCTGCGGGCTGTCGACGCCGGCGGCACGCAACTCCGCCGAGGCGCGAGCGGCCCACGGGCCCGCGCCGAGTCCCTGGAAAAGCTCAAGGGCCTCGGTCAACGGGTTGCGAGCGTCCGCGTTGCGGTGCCGCCCGCCTCGAACTGGGCGATGGCCCGGGCGATCGCGACGGTCGAGTTGGCGCCGGCGGTGGGAGCCCGGCGGAGCAGTTCGAGGAATGTGCCGTAGTACTGGACGGCGGCATCGATCTCGTCGAGCACCCAGGCGGCAGCACCCAGCGGACCCCAGGCCCGCAGAGGGATGTCCTGCGAGGAAGCCGCGTGCCGCAGGTGCCGCAGGGCTTTCGCACGGCAGCCATGAGGGTCGCAGCCCGCGAGGATCCATGCGGTGCAGACCCTGCGTCGACCGGTCGACCCACTGCAGGTCGTCCAACACGATCATCAGCGGTCCCCGCTCCGCCCAGCGGGACCACAGCCGGAGCACGGCGCCGGCCGGTGCGAGGACACCGGTGGCCTGGTCCTGATCCCCCTGCACGGCGCGCCGTATGAGAGCCCCGTCCTCGGGGCCGGCGTCGGCCAGGCTCTTCGACAGCGGATGCAGCAACGCGTCGAGGCCGCTGAAGGCGATCCCCGCCTCGTCGGTGCGACCCGTCACCCAGCGGGCCTGGCCACCCCGGTCCCGGATCCGGCGTGCCGCGACCTCGAGCACCGACGTCTTGCCGATACCCGGGGGACCCACGAGCAGCAACGTCCGCGGGGCAGGCGTGGCTTCGGTACCGGTACCGGTACCGGTGGACGACGCGTCGTCCACCGTGACCTCACTGATCAGCTCGTCGACCGCGGCCAACGAGGTCTCCGCCCCAGAAGCCTCGGCTCCGCCGTTCCCGCGCCCACCGCCCGGTCTCCTCTTCGCGCTCCATGCCGCGGTCGTTTCCCGGACCGCGTCCGCCCCAGGATATTCGGCCCCTTGCGATCGGCCTCCGGCAGATGTGCCGCGCTGTGCGGACAGCGACGGCTCGCAGCCGGTACGGGTCCGGGCCGCCGCGCACCCCCGTGTCGAGCCCGCCGATCGCGGCGACCTCCTGAGGCGTGAGCGTGAAGTCGACGACACCGAAGTTCTCGGCGACGCGCTGGGCGTGAGAGTCAGGTCGGTTGGCAGAAGCGGGCGGAGGGGTATCCGCAGCAGACTCGTACCAGCAGGTCAGCTAGCTGGCCGAGCCACGCAAAGCCCCTTGTCGTCACCCAGGAAGAACCCGTATGCCCTCGCGACTGGCCTCGGACTCGAACGTCAGTTCCGTTCCGGTCGGCGCGCCACACCTGGCCTCGACGGAGCTCCGTGCCGCCGATCTGCTCGGTGAGGAACTGCGTCACCTGAACCGTCGGCTCGCACAGGCCCGGAAGGGAGCCGTCGCCACACCGGTGGCATCATCGGTGACGAGAGGCGCAAGAGGTGGTGCGCGGATGAGTGGTGGTGCGGGCGCGGGGGACAGACGCGGGTCCGGATCCGGAGTGAGCGAGGTCGACGCGGTCGCGCCGCCGACCGATGTGCCCCGGTCGTCTCCCACGCTGCGTGGTCGAGACTCAGAGATCGCTCTGCTCTCCGGCTTCCTGGAGGCCGCACTCCAGGGACGCGGTGGCGCCGTGGTGCTCGAAGGGGTGCCGGGATCCGGGAAGACGCGGCTGCTGGAGGAGACGCGCACCCTGGCGCAGGCCCTCGGTGTCCGCGTCTTCGGCGGCGCCGGCGATCCGGACGGGCGGCCCGTTCCGTTGCGCCCCCTGCTGCACGCCTTCGCGCCCGAGCGAGATCCATTGCTCGATGTCGAGGTGCTGGCCGAATTGGCCGAGCTGCCCGATCAGGGCTTCTGGATCCTGCAGGAGATCCAGGAACGGCTGGAGCGCGCGGCACTCGCCACGCCCCTGCTCGTCACCGTCGACGACGTCCAGTGGTGCGACGAGTCCACGCTGCTGGCCCTGCGGAGTCTGCCCGAACGGCTGGCCGCCCATCCTGTCGTGTGGTTGCTGGTGCTGCGCACCTCGGCCACGACGGGTCCGGTGCGTACCACCGTCAACCGGCTGGTGCGCCGCGGTGCCCGGCACCTGCGCCTGGGCCCCCTGGACGCCGCCGCGGTCAGGGGAGTGGCGCTCGACATCCTCGGCGCCGAGCCCGATGCCGAGCTGCTCGACATCGCCGCTCAGGCGGAGGGCAAGCCGTTGCTGCTGCGGGAGTTGTTCGAGGGACTACGGGACGAGGGCGCCGTGGCGGTGCGTGCCGGACGGGCCAGCTGGACGGCCGAGCGGGTCCCCGAGCGCTTCCAGGCGTCCGTGCGCCGCCGGTTGACGCAACTGACCGAGGAAGCACGCGACGTGGTCGAGGTCGCTTCGGTACTGGGCCGCAGCTTCTCCGCGGAACTGGTCGCCGAGCTGCTCGGGCGGTCGCCCGGCGCACTGGTCGGCCCGGTGCGGGAAGCGCTCGCCGTCGAGATGCTGGTCGAGCGGGACGGCCGCCTGGCATTCCGCCACGATCTGATCAGGGACGCCGTCGCGGACGGGCTCTCCGAGGCCGCGCGCCGGCGGCTCCGGCGCCGCGCGGTGGACGTGCAGATGGCGCGCGGCGTGCCGGTGACCGACGTCGCGGTGATGTTGTCCGAGAGCAGCGAGCCGGGTGACCGCCGTGCCGTCGCGCTGCTGCGGGAGGCAGCCGCCGAGCTGGCGGCCAGGGCTCCGGCCGCGGCGGCCGAGCTGAGCGTCCAGGCGCTGAGACTTCTGCCCGAGCGTGACTCGGAGCGGCTCGCCCTGGTGGCGGAGACGGTCTCCCTGCTCTGGCAGGGAGGCGACTCGGCGCGGGCCTCCCGGCTGGGGGAGTCGGCCCTCGACGACGTGGGCGGCCTCTCGCCGCAGACCGAGGTGCGGCTGCGGCTGGACCTCGCGGCGCTGGCCAGCCAGCACTCTTTCACGGAGGCGATCCGCCAGGGGCGTCTGGGCGTGGCGGTCGAATCCGCGCCACCCGGCCTCAAGGCGTTCTCCCTGGCGTTCCTGGCGTTGAACCTGACCCGCGGCGGATCCCTCGACGAGGCACAGGAGAAGGCCGAGCAGGCTCTTTCGCTGGGGCAGGACACCGGGCACGCGGCAGCTCAAGCGGTGGCACTCACCACCCTGTCGATCGTCGCCTTCTTCAGGTCGGACTGGCAACGGTCCTTCGACTTCATCGACCGGGCCGAGGCCCCGGCCCGACGAGCCGACCCGGGGGAGCTCCCCTACGGGCCCGGAGTGTGGCGCATGCACCTCACCAGCAGTGCCGGGGACCCGTGGACGGCCCTGGCCGACGCGGACGAGGGGATCCGCTCGGCCAAGCGCCTCGGTCAGGCCAGCACCATCCACTTCTGGTCGATGATGCGGGCGCGTGCCTGCCTGGAGGCCGGACGCCTGGAGGAAGCGCGCGCGGAGGCCGAAGGCGTGCTGGCCATGAGCGAGGAACTCGGTTTCGGCAACTTCGCCGATGCCACCGTTCGCTACTCCCTCGGAATGGTGGCCGTGCACTGCGCGGATCGCAGGGGCATTGGACGGGCGGCCCAGGACGCGGCCGAGATGATGAAGAACGAGTCGGTCTTCCTCCGGAGGATCGGCGCCTGGCTCGCGGCCCAGATCTCCGAGCACGAGGGCGACAGCAAGCGCGCCCTCGCGCTGATGCCCCGGTCGACGGAGTTCTTCGACGCCATCGAACCGCACTACTCCACTCCTTTCGACCCGACCGACCAGGCGTCCTTCGTACGGATCGCCCTACGGTCCGGAGACCGGCAGCGCGCGGCCGAGGTGACACGAGCCGCACAGCGCCGGGCCGAGATGAACCCGGACTTCGGCGGCCTCGCGGCGGCGGCCGCGCACAGTCGCGGCCTGCTGGAGGATGACGCCGCACTGCTCGTGCGCGCCGCCGAGCTGTACGAAGGCGTCCGGCGCCCCATGGCCGTCGCCTCCGTGCACGAGGACGCGGGACGGGCACTGCTCCGCGCGGGCTCTTCCACCGAAGCCGTCGGACACCTCGAGCGCTCCCTCCGGCTGTACGAGGAGGCCGGAGCGGACTGGCACGCCGCACGGGTGAGGCGCCGGCTCGCTCCGGCGATCGCCAAGCCCGTCCCACGCGCCCGGCGACGGGCCGAAGGCTGGGACAGCCTGTCGGCGGGGGAGAGACGCGTTGCCAGAATCGTCGCGCAGGGGGCCACCAACCGAGAAGTGGCCGACAAGCTCTTCCTCTCCCCTCATACGGTAGGAACGTACGTGCGCCGGTCTTTCAAGAAGCTGGGCATCAGCTCCAGGGTGGAACTCGTCCGGATCATCTTGAACCAGGGCACAGTCGATGGTTAGGAGGCGGCCACCGCCACGACCATGCCCACACCGCGTGGCTGGAACTGGGTGGTTAGCATGACCTCTCCGGGGTGGAGAGGTGGCTTCAGTGCGTGATTCCCGTGGGGACCGGGTGGCACAGCCCGACTGGGACGGCCGCACGGGTGGGTCGCGCATACGGGGCCGGGACGACGAGTTGTCGCTCATCAGCGACTCCCTGCGGCGTGTGAGGAGCCGCCTCGGCGGTGAAGTGATCCTTCTCGAGGGAGCGCCCGGGTCCGGAAAGACCCGGCTGCTGACCGAGGCCTGCGCGCTCGCACGGCAGGAGGGCATCCGTGTCTTCCACGGTGGCGGCGACCCGGATGGCCAGTTCGTGACCATGGCGCCGCTGCTCGACGCCTTGCTGTCCGCCGAGCACCCCGTGCTCGAACGAGGGGCGCTGCGGTCGATCGCGGCGGGCGCCGACCAGCGGTTCTGGATCCTGCAGGAGATCCAGAACCGGCTGGAGCGCGCCGCGCTGGAGCACCCACTGCTCATCGCGATCGACGACGCCCAGTGGTGTGACGAGGCCACGCTGACCGCCTTGCGCACCCTTCCCGAACGACTGTCGAGCGACGCCGTCATGTGGATGGTGGCTTCGAGGGCCGACGCGGACCCGCTGGTGCGGGAGACGCTGGAACGCCTCAGGAGCGGCGGTGCACGGACGGTGCCGGTCAGCCCGCTCTCCGGGGCGGCGGTGGCGGAAGTGGTCGAAGATCTTCTGAGGGCGCCCGCCGGGGCGGACGTGCTGGAGGTGGCGGAGCGTGCCGAGGGAAGGCCGCTGCTCCTGGTCGAACTGATCCACGGGCTCCAGGAGGAGGGGTCCATAGTCGTCGACGGTGACACGGCCCGACTCGTCGCGAGGAAGATACCCCTGCGGTTCCGGGAGTCGATCGAACAACGACTCGATCAGGTATCTCCCACCGTCAGAGAGCTGATCCAGATCACGGCGGCGCTCGGCCGGGAGTGCCCCGTCGGACAGCTGGCCGAGCTGATGCGCCGGCCCGCCGCCGATCTGGGTGCGGCGGTGCGGGAAGCCCTGGCGACCGACCTGATGGTGGGTGACCACCAGATGATCGCCTTCCGTCACGACCTCATCCGGGAAGCCGTCGAAGCGGGTCTGCCGGCGACGGTCCGGCGCGCCCTCCTGCGCAGAGCGGCGGAACTCCGACTGCGGCACGGGGTACCCGAGACCGAGGTCGCCGCGATGGTCGCGGCCGGCGCCGAACCCGGCGACCGTTGGGCGGTCGATGTGCTGCGCCGGGCGGCGGCGGACCTCACGGCCGGCTCACCGTCGTCCGCCGCCCGGATGAGTCGCGCCGCGCTCGGGCTGATGCCCGGAAACGCCCCCGACCGCGGACCGGTGCTCGCGGAGACGATCGGCCTGTTGTGGCTGAGCGGGCGCGCCGCCGAGGCACGTGCGTTGGGCGACAGCGCGTTGGAGGGACTGCTGGACGCCGAGGCCGAAGGACATGTCCGCCTCGGGCTGGCCATGGTGTCCAGCCAGCACTCGTTCGCCGAAGCCGTACGCCAGTGCCGTGCCGGGCTGGACCTGCCGGGGGGCTCGGTGGTGACGCGAGCGCGGCTGCTGGCGGTGCTCTGCCTCGTCCTCGCCAACTCCGGGGAACTGGAGGAGGCGGAGCGGACGCTGGGGCCCGCGCTGTCGGCGGCCCATGAGGCGGAGGATCTCGCCGCTGAGGCGACCGTGCTGTCGATCGACTCCGTCGTACGGTTCTTCCACTTCGACATGGCGGGGGCACTGGCCCGCATCGAGGAGTCCATCGAGGTCACCGACCGCCTGGACGGAGCACAGGCGCTCTGGATGCCCCACCCCTGGCGCAGCATGGTGCTCAGCGCCGTCGGGGAGGCGGACGGCGCGATCGAACTCATCGACGCCAGCCTCCGCCAGGCGTTGAAGGACGGAGAGGCGTCCCTGACCCGCCTGTCCCTGATGGGCCGGTGCCGGCTGCTCCTGGACGCCGGCAGGCTCTCGGAGGCCCAGGCCGAGGCGGAAGCCGTACTGTCCATGGTCGACGAACTGGGGCCAGGCAACTACGCGGACGCGACCGCGCAGTACACCATGGGCCGAGTGGCCTGGCACCGCGGAGACCAGGCGGGCATCCGAGCGGCGGCTGAGCACGCGCGGCGCATGATGGGCGACGACGCCGTGCTCATGCGGCTGATCGGCGCCTGGCTCGGCGCTCTGGTGGCGGACTTCGCCGGGGACGCGGACGCCGTGGCCCGGTGCACCGCGCAGGCGGCTCGCTTCTTCGACCGGCTGGGGCCCGCGCTCGCCAGCCCGGAGGATCCCATGGACGAGCCCCTGTACGTCCGGATCGTCCTGCGCGCCGGCCTCACGGACCGGGCGGAAGCCGCCGCCCGCACGGCGGAGCGCCGCGCGACGGCGAACCCCGCTTTCCCGGCCCTGGCGGCGGCCGCCGCACACGCACGCGGGCTGATCACGGACGACGTCGCGCTGCTGCGACGGGCCGCCGAGCTGTACGAAGGCAGCTCGCGCAGGCTGGGGCAGGCGGCGGCACTGGAGGATCTCGGGCGAGTTCTCGCGGAGCGGCGCGATGCCGAGGCCGAGGCCGTGGATCGTCTCGACCGTGCCCTGGAGCTGTTCGCCGGTGCGGGCGCCGACCGCGACGTCGACCGGGTACGTGGCCGGCTGCGGGCACTGGGTGTGCGGCGTGGCCCCACGGAGGGTGAGACGAGGCTCGGGCTCACCCCGGCCGAGGTGAAAGTCGTTCGCCTGATCGCCCAGGGCGCCACGAACAAGGCCGTCGCCGAGGCGCTCTTCCTCTCTCCGCACACCGTGAGTTCGCACCTTCGGCACGCGTTCGTCAAGTTGGGCATCAACTCGCGCGTCGAGCTGGCCCGGGTCCTGGCCGAACACGAGGACGCGCACCCGCCCGAGGGCGCGGGACGACGAGGTCGCCCAGCGCCCTCGGGCGGTGAGCCGGTCACTTGAGGACGCGGCCCAGGAACCCACGGATGTAACCCGTGATGGCGTCGAGGTGGCTCTCCAGGGCGAAGTGCCCCGACTCCAGCAGGTGGATCTCGGCCTCGGGCAGGTCACGCCGGAAGGCGCGGGCGCCGTCCGGGCCGAAGATCTCGTCGCCCTCGCCCCACACGGCCAGCAGCGGCACCTGGCTGGTACGGAAGTACTCGTGCACCTTCGGGTAGAGCACCACGTTGGTGGGATAGTCCCGGAAGAGCTGGAGCTGGATCTCGTCGTTCCCGGGACGGTCGAGCAGCGCCTGGTCGTGGCTCCAGGTGTCCGGGCTGATCAGGCTCGGGTCGGCGACGCCGTTCTCGTACTGCCAGCGGGTACTGTCCAGGGTGAGCGCGCCTCGCACGGTCGGCTCGGTGTCCGGGCCCGGGGCCTCGGCGTAGCCGAACAGCCCGTCCCAGAACGCCCGCACGAAACCGTCCTCGTAGGCGTTGCCGTTCTGCGTGATGACCGCGGTCACGCGGTCCGGCCGGCGCAGGGCCAGGCGCCAGCCGATGGGGGCGCCGTAGTCCTGGACGTACATCGCGAACCTGTCGACACCGATCCGCTCCAGGAAGGACTCCGTGACGTCGGCCAGGGCGTCGAAGGTGTACGGGAAGTCGCCGCCGAGGGCCGGCATCGAGGACTGGCCGAAGCCGATGTGGTCCGGGGCGATCACGTGGTAGCGGTCCGCCAGGGCCGGGACGAGGTTGCGGAACATGTGCGAGCTGGTCGGGAAACCGTGCAGGAGCAGGACGACCGGTGCCTCGCTCGGTCCGGCCTCACGGTAGAAGACGTTCAGTCCGTCGATCTCGACGGTGCGGTGGTGCACGACCGGAGCCATGGCTGATCTCCCTGGGTTCGTTGGTCAGCGGGGATGTCCATGACCGTAGATCCGAGGCCTGACCCTGGACATCTGTCATTCGACGGTGACGTCCTGGCGGGTTGCTGTCAGGCACTGTCGCCGAGGGCTCGCCTCCTTGACGGCCGTCGCGGTTCGACGGTGACGATCTCGCCGGCCAGGGGGACCCACGGATTCACGGCGAAGGGCTTGTCCGTCCCCGCGCGGAGTCGCCGCACGAGCGAAAGGGTCCGGTCCGGTGGCGTGATGTTCGCGCCGTAGGAACCGATCCCGCTGCGGACCACGCGAGAAGCGTGAGCGGCACAGCAGTCTTCCGACAGATGCCGCAGACCTCGGAGGTGGGCGAGTCTCGACGTGGCAGGGCAGCTTCGCTCACCTCTGGTGAGAAGGCCGCCGGGACGCACGCGCGAGTCACCGCTCGTACGGAGACGCCCCGGGGGCCGGTGAGAACCGGACGTCATCCAGGTCGGTGAACCGCTGATCCCGCCGAGGTGGCCCCGCCCCCGGACCAGAGCCGGGCCGGGCCACCGGACCAGATGTTCCAGCGGGTACGCGAGGACCGCTTCCACCCACGGGCCAGGGCGACGCTCGCGTCGGCCGGCTGGGCACCGTCCGCCGGCCCTCAGCTGCCGTGCCCGGCTCGCGCAGCGGAAAAGAGAAGCCATGAACAGGCTGTTGTCTTCGACTCCCGCCCCGCCGGGTGAGTCCGGCGCATACGACGTGGTCGTCCTCGGTGCCGGGCCGGACGGCGAGAACGAGGCGGCGCGGGTCGTGGAGGCCGGTACGCGCGCCGTGATCATCGAGCTCATCCGCGGCCGAGCAGGCTTTCGGCGAGCGCATCCCAGTCGAGCAGGTCGCTCTCGCAGCCGGCGGGAACGACCTCGAAGGTCCGCTCGAGCCACCGTCGTACCTCCGGAAGGCCCGCCTCGAACGCGACATGGCCCTCGGGCCGGTCGAGACCGAAATACAGACAAGGGCGCGCACTGTGGTGTCTGCGCGACGGCCACGCCTTGAAGTCCCCCTCACCGACGGGTCCCTTCGTACCCGCGTACAACAGGTCACGGGACACCACCCAGGTGACGGAGACACCGACTTCCGCGATGAGATCGATCCTCACCGCGTACGGGTCGTCGATGCTGTAGCGAAGACGGCACCGCATCGTTCTCGGCCCCTGTGGAGCGAACAGTCGGCGAAGGTCCGTGAGAAGTGACGGAACGCTTCTCGTCCTTGATCCCTCACGGTCGTACGACGGCTGCCTGTCGGTCATGTCGATGCTCCCTTCCAGTCCGGTGAACTCCACTCATCGTGCTGTGACAGCACGCCGCGAGCATCGGTCGAACGACTGGGAGCCGCTTGCCCACCATCCGAGCCCCGACAGCGCCATGGCGGCGCCGCTCGACGGCTTGGCGCCATGCGGCGAACTGGTCGTCATCGCAGTGACCGACCAGGCCATCGAGGTGAAGCCGCTCCAGCTCATCACCGGCCGCCAGTCGGTCAGCGGCCACCCTGCGGGTACGGCGCTGGAGGTGGAGGACAGCATCGCCTTCAGCGCGGGCACCGGGGTGCGGCCCATGATCGAGACCGTACCGCTGGAGGAGGCCGACGACGCCTTCGCCCGCATGCTCTCCGGAGCGGCGCGCTTCCACATGGTGCCGGTCCCCGGCGTGTGACCGGTACGCCCTTCCCCCACACGGAATGAACCACCGGACCGCTGCTGTTGCGAAGGCAGCGGCATCGGCCACGGCACGAGACTCGACGCGAGGTAGAGATGAGCACCGTCCTTCCCCAACTGCTGGCCGACTGGAAGAAGGCGTTCGACGAGCACCATGTCGACGACATGGGCGCACTGTTCACCGAGGACGCCCTGTTCCAGGGCTTCGGCCCCGACGTGTTGGTGGGACGGGAGGCCGTCAAGGGCTACTACGACGCGCTGCCCGACAACCGCTCCACCGACTTCGAGGTGCTGCACGAGTACGAGGTGGCGCCGGAGGCCGTGGCCGGCTTCGCGGACGTGACGTTCTCCGACACCACCGGCTGGTCCGTCCGCGTCCACCTCTCCCTCGTGGCACGTGCCGACGACGGCACCTGGCGGATCCGCCAGTACCACGTCTCGATCATCGAGTGAACGGCTGAACATGGTCACCCCGCCCGGTGACTGCGCGGGCCGGAGCGCCTGCGGCGACAGCCGCTCGCCGCGCTCCTGTGGGCCGGCCTTCGCGCGCGTGGGTCGGTCAGACGGCGCGACGTTCACCCGAGCCCGAGCCCGAGCCCGGGACGGGCCCCTGCGTCGGACGCCTCTCGTGCGGGCGCCGGCGGAGCACGACACCGACGGCGATGGCCGCGGGCACGAGGAGGCAGAGACCGGCGGGCACGAGCAGGGTGGCCACCGCGCCGGTGGAGAACAGGGCCAGCCACCAAGGGAGGGAGTAACGGCGGAGCAGTCGCAGGCCCGCGGCGAGGCCGAGGACGTACACCGGGATCTGGGAGCCGACGCAGACGGCGACCAGTTCCTCCGTGCCCAGTGGCGTGACGGCCGCGGCGGCCAGACCGCCGAGCATGATCAGGGACGGCCACAGCAGTACAGGGGCGCGGGGGCGCCGGCCCGTCGCGGACGACTCGCGCAGCGCGGTCCCGAGGTCGCGCAGGCTCGCCACATAGGCGATGGCGTTGTTCAGCGCGATGACGACGGCCAGTGCCGCGGCGACCGCCGCCGTTCCCTGTCCGAGGGCGACGGCCAGCATGTCCGTGAGCGGGGCCTCGGACGATCCCGCGAACGGGCCCAGGACGAGGATCTCGGGGACGGCCACGGCCGCGTACAGCAGCGCCACCGTGAGCAGGGCCCAGGCGGTGACTCTGGGGAGGGTGCGCCGGGGGTCACGCAGCCGGCCGGTGAAATGGCTGACCGCCTCCCAGCCGGTGAGAACCCAGGTGAGGACGAGTGCCGCCGATCCGATCGCGGCCCATCCTCTCGGTGCGAAGGGAGTGAGGGGGGCGCTGTCGCCGTGGGGGAGTGCCACCGCCGCGGTGACCACGACGAGGGCGGCGAGCAGTGCGGTGAGTACCGGAGTCAGCCGTCCCGAGCCGGCGCGCCGGCCGAGGTTCGCGGCGATGGCGACGAGGACGACGGCGGCCGCGGTGGCGGCCGCGGTCACCTTGCCGCCGCCGGTCGCGTCCGCGAGGTATCCGCCGCCTATGAGTCCGAGGGCGGGGACGCCGATGGGGACGCCGAGGTGGAACCAGTACCCCACGATCCGGCCGGTGGTCGCGCCGAACGCCCGTGTCGCGTAGGCGGCGACACCGCCCGCGCCCGGTGAGGTGCGCTCGATGGCGACGAAGGTGAAGGCGATGGGGACCGATACGAGGAGGAGTGCGGCCAGGGCCACGAGGGAAGCGGGACCGGCGTTGTGCGCGGCGATCGCCGGGAGGGTGAGAATGCCGGGGCCGACGATCGCCGCGACGTACAGCGCGGTGCCGCGGAGAACGCCGAGCCCCTGAGCACGGGTCGAGCCGGTGCGGGCCATCGCCGCCGGTCCTCTCCAGGACGGGACACCGTCGTGGACGGTGTGCGGGGACGATGGTCAGCCGGTCAGCTCGGTACGGGCCTGGACGCCCTGTCGCGCCAGCCAGCCCAGTGCGTAGTCCGCGACCGCGTTCCAGCCTCCGTCGACGGTCAGCGAGTGTCCCCGGTCGGCGAACTGCTTCAGTTCGGTCACCGCGGTCGAGTCCCCGTACAGCTTGTACGCGGCACGCGTCACCACGTCCGGGACGGTGTGGTCCTCCTGGCCGGAGACCAGCAGCAGCGGTCCCCGGCTGGTGTTGGCGGTGTTCACGGCCGCCGGCGAGTTCTTCGAGAAGTTCGCGAACGCCGCCTCGAAGAGCGGGCGCCCCGGCGACGGGATCGTGTACTTCTCGAACAACTGGTCGGACTCGTCCTCCGAGACGGCGTTGCCGAAGCCGTAGCGGAACTGCTTCGCGGTCAGGGAGACGGCCTTCTTCCTGTTGCCCGGGTTGCCGAGGACCGGGAAGCCCGACCGCAACTGCGCGAAGGGCAGCGGCTTGACGCCCTTGATCTGTGCGGGATCGACGGCGACAGCCGCCTGGCCGAGACCCATGCCGACGAGCTTCTGCGTGATCAGGCCGCCGAAGGAGTGGCCCACGATCACGGGCGCCCGGTCGAAGGAGCGGATGATGCGCGCGTAGTGGTCGGTGACGTCGTCGATGCCGAGTCCGGCGACCGCCTGCGGGTTCCGGCGGGCCTCCTCGACCGTGTCCGCCTCACCCGGCCACCCCGGGGCGACCGGCTCGAAGCCCTGGGACGCGAACAGTTCCATCCAGGGGCGCCAGGAGGACGCGTGCAGCCAGAGACCGTGGATGAAGACGACGGGGGTGCGGTTCGTGGTCATGATCTCTCCTCGAGTGTTCGGGTCCCGCGGTCGCGGTCCCCGGCGATGACTCAAGGTTCGTCCGACAGTCACGGCCGCCGAATCCGTCTGATGACTTAAGCGGCCGGCATAAGGCGTCGCACCCGTCGCACCCGTCGCACCCTCGGACGTCACATGTCCGGCCCGTCCTCCTCGGTGCCGTCCTTGGCGAGGGCGTCCCGGAGCGAGGCCCGTGAGGTGATGCCCAGCTTGGGGAAGACCTTGTACAGGTGAGCGCCGACA
Organism: Streptomyces sp. NPDC059895; assembly: GCF_042731035.1. Classification (NCBI taxonomy): domain Bacteria; kingdom Bacillati; phylum Actinomycetota; class Actinomycetes; order Kitasatosporales; family Streptomycetaceae; genus Streptomyces; species Streptomyces sp. NPDC059895. The sequence continues at coordinate 55,669 of NZ_JBHWKO010000039.1, read as the reverse complement.
GTGCGGGGCGAGAGGAAGAGCTTCGCCCCGATCTCCTTGTTGCTGAGCCCGCCCGCGGCCAGGTCGGCGATCTGCCGTTCCTGCGGCGTCAGGGCCGCTGCTCCACCGCCCGGCTTGCGGACCGGGGCCCCGGCGGCCCGGAGCTCCAGCCTCGCGCGCTCCTCCCACGACGCGGCGCCCAGCCGCTCGAAGAGGTCCGCGGCCCGGCTGAACGCTTCGCGGGACGCCTTCGGCCGGCGCGCCCGGCGCAGCCACATGCCGTGGGCCAGCTGGATCCGGGCGAGATCGAAGGGGAAGGAGGGGCCCGCGGGGTGCGCGACGGCCTGGGCGAACAACTCGTCCGCCTCGGCGTCGTCCCCGGTCATGGCCAGTGCGGCGGTGGTCAGCAGGCCGAGGCGCGGGGAGACGTCGGACAGGCGGGCGTCGCGGGCCGCCACGGCGTGGACGCGTGCCTGCGCGGTCCGGCCGGTGTGCAGGGCGGCCTCGACGAGGTCGAGCAGGGTGCGGGCCGCCTGCTGGGAGTACGGGGTGAACTCACCCGGCGCCGTGAGGCCCGAGGCGTAGACGTAGGCCGCCTCGTAGTCACCGGAACTCAGCGCGGCCAGCGCACCGATCGTCTCCGCGTACTGGGTCAGGAACCCGATGCCGCGCGGTCGCGCCCACGCCTCGATCGTCGACTGCAGCTCGCGCGCACGCTCGAGCTCTCCGCGGCCGGCGGCGAGCAGTCCGAGGAACGCGCGGAACTGATGGGCGAACAGCTCGTAGCCGTGGGAGGTGGTCAGGTCCAGCCCCCGCCGGCCGTTCGCCTCGGCCTCGTCCCAGGCGCCGGTGGAGATCTGATCGAGCATGACCAGGTGCAGCATGGTCATGACGTTGGTGACCGCGCCGGCCTCCTTCTCGCGCTCGACCATGCGCTGGAGGTAGGGCCGGAAGTCCCCCAGGGCGTCCACGTAGAAGGCCGAGACGGCCAGGCGCATCACGTCCCACGGCTCGCCCCCGGCCATGCGGGCGAAGGCGTCGTCCAGCCGCTCGCGCACGGTGGCGCCCCGGCGGACCACGTCGCCCCAGGAGTCCCGGTAGAGCAGGGTGAGCGGGGCGACGGCGTCGCCGACGGAGTCGATCAGGGCATCGGTGCGGGACCAGACGGCGGGGTCGGCCGAGAACTGGCTGATCGCCAGGAGCAGGTTCAGGAGCCTCTCCATGGTCTCGTCGTCCGCGCCGCCGCGCCGGGCCTCCTCGATGGCCGTCAGGACACGGCGATGCGTCGAGCGCACGTCGCCGTCCTTGTACAGGGCGACGTACGAGGACGTGATCACGGATCCGGGCGACACCGAGCCGCCGGATGCGCGACCGGACTCGTCGACCAGGCGTTCCGCCTGGTCGAGCAGGCCGGACTGGCCGGCGATGAAGGCGGCGTCGCCCAGGCGCCTGGACCGGTCCGCCGCCGACACGCTCAGTTCCGCGGCGCGCGTCAGCCAGGCGACGGCGGTCGCCGCGCCGCCCCTGCGGGTCGCCGAGTGCGCGGCACGTTCCAGGGCGTCCGCCACCTCCACGTCGGGGTCGACGGTGGCGGCCGCCAGGTGCACGGCGCGCCGCTCGACGTCTGAGCGGTGCAGCTCGGCCAGCGCCGAATGGGCGGCTCTGCGTTCGTTGGGGGTGGCCAGCTGCACGACGGCGGACCGGACGAGCGGGTGCCGGAAGGTGAAGTCGCCCGTGGCCGGGTCGACGGTCAGCAGACCCTGAGCCCTCGCGCCCTCCACCTGGCGCATGCGGTAGCGGGCGCCGATCACGCGCCGGGGTACCGATCCGGCCTCGATACCGTCCAGGGCGCCGCGGACGAGCTCGGCGCGTTCGCCCGGCGGGAGGTCGTGGACGCGGCGGGCGTACAAGCGCTCCAGACGACGGGTCAGGGGAAGCCCCTGCCGCCCTCCGAGGTCCTCGACGATCATGTGCGCGACGCCGGGAGTCACCGTCCGCGGAAGCTCCATCAGCGCGAGCGGGTTGCCGTCCGCGTTGTCGAGGACGATCCTGCGGATGTTCTCGGCCAGCCCCGGATGCCGCTGGTCCAGGAGTCGGCACGACTCCTCCTCCGACAGGGGCTCCAGCAGGACCTCCGGCAGGCCGGCGGCGTCGAACGCGGATTCCGTGTCCGTGCGCAGGCCGACGAGCAGCTTGACCTGGTACCCGGCGAGCCGTCTGGCCACGAACGAGCACACGTCGGCGCTCGGCTCGTCGAACCAGTGGCCGTCGTCGATCACCAGGAGCAGTGGTTCCTCCGAAGCGGCGAGCGCAAGGAGGTCGAGCACCGCGATGCCGAGCGCCATGATGGAGGGCGCGCCTCCTGACTCCCTGCCGAAGACCACGTCCAGTACGGACCGGTGATCCCGGTCCAGGGAGGTGTCCCGGGGGAGCAGCGGGTGCAGCAACTGGTGCAGGCCGGCGAACGGCAGACCCGACTCCGTCTCCACACCCAGGGCCCGGACGACGCGATGCCCCGCTCCGGACGCCTGTCCGGCCACTTCGTCGAGGAGCACGCTCTTGCCGACCCCGGCCTCACCGCGCAGGACGAGCGCCCGCCCGTCGCCGGCCGTGGTGAACGCCGCGATCCGCGCACGTTCACCGTCGCGTCCGATGATCCGGTCCTGCTGGTCGGTCACGTGCCCTCACTGTCCGCAGAACGCCCGGAGACGGAAGTCCGGGTCGGTGACGATCCCGGGTGCTCCCCCGATGGCCGCCACCGCGTCCACGACGTCGGTCAGCGATCCGTCCGTTCCGGGCCGGGCGGGTCCGGGCAGGAGGCCGTGACAGGCGGTCGCGAGCCCCAGCCAGTCGGTGCTGCCCGTCAGTTACAGCAAGGACACGTTCGCGTGCAGGGCCTCATGGCTCAGCTCGCTCCGTCGCTGCGGCGCCCGCACGGCCTCGCCGCCGACGACGATCGCCGATCCGCCGGCCCCGTCCAGGGCCCTCACGACCCGGATCAGATGCTCGTGCCCGAGCCCCGGGCACAGCGGCACCGTCGCTGCCGCCAGGTCGACGGTCACGCGGGGCGCTTCGTGCGCCACCATGAAGTCGCCCACCTCGCTGCCGCGGCCCACCACGACACTGAGCACGCCCGGCGGCAGCCCGGCCTCCTCGAAGATCTTGGCGAGGATCAGACCACCGGTGACCACCAGTGACCACCGGTGACCGGCGTGTCCTCCGCCGGCTTGATCACCACCGCGTTGCCGAGCGCCAGGGCGGGCGCCACGGAGCGGTGGGTCAGCCACAGCGGCCGGTTCCAGGGACTGATCACCGTCACCACGCCGGCGGGCATCCTGTAGACGCGGTTCTCCTTGTCCGGGACCATCGAAGCCGTGGTGACCATCACCTGTTCGGTATGCCCGACCGCCGCCGCGGTGACGGCCTGGACGATCCCCACCTCGACGGCGGCCCGGTCGGGCGTGGCACCCGCCTCGCGGATCAGCCAGTCCACGATCTCCGCCTGCCGCTCGCCGATGATGCGCGTCGCCCGCTCGAACACCGCGGCCCGCTCGCCGGGCGCCGTACGGGCCCACCGGCGCTGCGCCTCCTCGGCGCCCCGGTACGCGGCGTCCGCGTCCGCGTGATCGGCCGGCAAGATCTCCGTGACGGTCTCTCCGGTGTAGGGATCGACGTCCACCAGCAGCGAGGACGAGCTGCCGGCGCGCCACTCGCCGGCGATCGGCATGCGGTCGAAGCCCGTGTACGGCGAGGGTGATGCGGGCGCGGTCATGATGTCTCCTGAAGCCGGCGTTGCGGGACGCGGCGTCCGGGGCGGGAGCCTGGCTCGGCACGGACGCGGTGCGTCGATCGTGGCGCCGCCGGTCGGCGGACGGCATCGGTCATTCGACTGCGGTCGACTCATTCGCCCCACGCGCGCGTGCGAGGCAGCCGGGATCCGGTGCTGGTCGCCGAGGCCCGGTCATTCGTTCCACGCGCGCGTGCGAGGCCCTTACGACAGGCGATGCCGACCGCCGCGAAGGCGAGCAGGGCGCCCGGCACGGTGGGCAGGGCGGGGGACGACCGGTCACCGCATCTGTCGGTCGGCCGGCGTTGGCGTCGGCCCGCGCTCGCCCGGAGGCCGGCTCAGACCGGGAGCGGCAGACCGGCGGCGCGGAAGAGCCGGTCACGGGAGGCGGCGGCCTCGTCGAGGACGGCGTCGCCCCCCTTCAGCACACCGTTCTCCTTGAGCACGTCACCGGCCACCACGACCAGGTCGACGTTGCCGGCGTGGCCGCCCGCGACGATCGTGGCCGCGACGTCCGTGGCGGGCAGCATGTTGGCGTGGTCGAGGCGGATCATGATCAGGTCGGCCTCCTTGCCCGGGGTCAGGCTGCCGGTGCGGTCGTCGATCCCCGCGGCCCGTGCGCCCTCGATGGTCGCGAAGGACAGCAGGTCGGCGGCGTCGAACGTGGGCAGGCCAGGAACACGGTCCATGGGTCCGGCCGCGCCGGCGAGGATCAGCTGCTGGTAGGCGAGCGTCGCCCGCATGACGCCGAACATGTCACCGCTCACGATCGTCTCGGTGTCCACGCTGAGGCTCGGGCGGACACCGGCGGCCAGCAGCCGGTTGGTGGCCGGCTGGCCCAGGCCCGGCATGAAGACCTCCAGGGCGCCCGCCACGGACGCGGTGGCACCGCGTGCGGCCAGCATCCTCAGCTCCTCGTCGGTCGACGTGCACAGATGGATGAACGTCATGTCCGAGGCGAGCAGCCCCGACTCCTCCAGCTGCCGTACGGCCTGCTGCTTTGCTCCCCACTCGCCGAGGCCCACGTGCATGCTGATCCGCAGGCCCAGCTCGCGGGCGAGCCGGATGTCGCGCTCGGCCACGTCGGGGGTGGACAGCTCCGGTCCGCGGAGCATCGCGTTGAGCGTGACCCGTGCCGAGTCGTCGGACAGCACCTCGGCGCGGATGCGCCGGATGTCGTCGGGGTGCGTGCGGTCACTGCCGAACTGCCACTGCTCGGCCTCCGTCGACGGCCAGCCGTGGTCGAAGACGGCGCGGATGCCCGACTCCCAGTGTGCGGCGATCGCCGCGTCCGAGTGCGCGGGGCTGTTGCTGATGTGCGACTCGTCCCGCACGGTCGTCACCCCGGAGTCGAGGGACATCAGGTCCGCCGCCAGGTTGCCGATGTGGACGTCCTGGGGGGCGAAGTACTGTCCGAGGCCGATCTGCACCTGGCTGCGGTACTCCTGGTAGGTCCAGGCGGGGCCGAGGTTGCGCAGCGCGCCCTGCCAGTTGTGGCGGTGGGTGTCGATGAAACCGGGCAGCACGGCGTTCCCCGTGCCGTCGATGACCCTGGCCCGGTCGTCGGACAGGTCCCGGCCGACGGCGACGATCCTGCCGTCGGCGACGAGCACGTCACCCACGAGGTTGCCGAGCTTGTCGTCCTGCGTCATCAGGTACGCGCCCTTGATCAGGACACGTTCCTCGTTCTGCGGCTGGTTCTGGGACACCAGTGGTTCCTTTCGTGCCGTGGGCGGCACTGTGTCGCTCGTCCATCGGGAGAGGGACGGTGGGTCGGGTCCGCGTCCGGTCCGGGCGCGGACGTTGATCACTTCGCGGTGGTGCCGCGCGGGCGCCGGGAGGCGATCCAGACGGCGGCGAAGGTGAGCAGCGCGCCGAGGACGGTGAGGACGGAGGGGGGCCGATCGCTGGAGGGGACCAGGAAGTCCAAGGCGATCGAACCGGCGAGCTGTCCCGCGATCGAGGCCATGCTCAGCAGCAGGACACCGATTCGGCGCACGAGGAAAGCCGAGGCACCGATGAACACCACGCCGCACAGACCACCGAGGTAGACCCACCAGCTGGTGGGCAGCGAGGGCGCCGAGGCCCCCTGCACGAGTGTCCTCACACCCCAGGCGGCGACGAGGAACACCGCACCGACGAGGAAGTTGAGCCAGGTCGCTGCGAGCGGCGAGCCCGACGCGGCCGTCGACGCCCCGTTCAGGGCCTGCTGCACACCGAGGAGGAAGCCGGCCGCGATGGCGGCGACGGCCGGCAGGATGATCGTGGCCGGTGCGGGGGTGCCGGCGAGACGGGGCAGGGCGGACACGACGGCGGCCACCAGGATGACGGCCGCTCCCGTGATCCGGGCGGCGCCCGGGCGCCGCCGCGGGCCGCCACCGATACCCCGGCTGTCCACGATCAGACCGCCGAAGGTCTGACCGGCGATGGCCGACACGGTGAACACGGCGACTCCGGTGACCAGCGCGGCGGTGGACTGGGCCAGGGCGAACGTGCCGCCGAGTACACCGGCCGGCAGGTACCGGCGGGGCAGCCTGCCGTCCCGGGCGGCGCCGGCCAGGCGGCGCAGCGCGCCACGCAGCCCGGGGGAGAAGAGCGCGAGGAGGGACAACAGGACCAGTCCGCCCGAGAAACTGATCGCCGCCGCGGCGACGCCGTCGTCCAGGCGATGACTCAGTTCGCCGTTCAGGCGGGCCTGTACCGGTACCACCATGCCGGCGGCGACGGCCGCCACGACCGCCAGGGAACCGCCGCGGGGCACGGACGGGCGGGACCGCCCCGGCGACTGGGGACCGGGCTCGGCGGGACGGCGGCCTGACCCGGGCGGTGCGGTGGGAGTGCTCATGTCGAAGTTCCTTCAGGAAGGGGTGCGGCACAGGGCCCGGTCGTCCCGGCCGCCGGTGGTCGGTCGGGCCCCGCCTGCCGCGGGGCCCGGGGCGCGGGTCTCCCTCAGAAGTCCGTACGCGCGATGTCGTCGAGGATCGACGGCCCCTGGGGTGACCAGCCAAGGACACGGCGGGCCGTGTCGCCCGAGGCCTGCTGGTCGAGGAGAAGGGCCTCGCCGAGCAGGCCGAGCCGGTCGAGCGTCTGCACGACGGGCTCGGGCTCGACGCGTCCGGCCAGACCGACGGAACGGCTCACCGCTTCGGTGATCTCCCGCACGGTCGGGTTCGCACCACCGGCGCCGAGGAAGTACGAACCGGCCGGGGCCTTCTCCAGCGCGAGCACGTACAGTTCGGCCAGGTCGTCCACGTGCACGGTGCTCCAGTGCTGATCACCGGGCCCGACCATGATGAGCGCCGGGGCGTTCCCGGCGGTTCGCGGACCGGCGGCGACGAGGTTGAGCAGACCGCCGCCGTGCCCGTACACCACCGCCGGGGCGATGACCGAGGTCCGGACGCCCCGCGCGTGGCGTACGAGCTCGGCGAACGGCACGCGCCAGGCGGTCAGCCGCGGGGCGTTCACGGCGGTCGACTCGGTGATGGCCGAACCGCTGCCGTGCAGCCAGACGCCGGTGGTGTGCACGAACGGCCGGTCCGTGTTCCGCAGCGCCCGCAGGAAGCTGGTGACGGCCGCCTCGTCGACGGTCGCGCTGGTCTCGTCGCCCGGTGACGCCAGGTGGATCACGCCGTCGCTCGCGGCCGCGAGTTCCTCCAGGGCGTCGCCGTCCGCCAGGTCGGCTGTCGCCGGCTCGGCACCCTTGGCCCGCACCAGCTCGGCCTTCTCGGCGGAGCGGACCACGGCCGTGACCTGGTGGCCGCCGGAGACGAGCCGGTCCAGCACCGCGGCTCCGATGTAGCCGGTGCCGCCGGTGAGCAGTACGCGCATGGTTCATCCTCTTTCGCTGACGTCTCCTGGGCGGGGCGTTGGCCCGCACGACAACAGTCGCTCCGCCCGGCTATCGTGTCCAACGAATGTTTACGAATGCTCGATCGGAAACAACGATGAATGGGGAACGGTGGACCAGAAGCGGCTGGAGTACTTCATCACCGTCGCCGAGGAGCTGAACTTCACGCGGGCGGCCCAGCGGCTGCACGTCACGCAGTCCACGCTCTCGGCCGGTATCAAGGCCCTGGAGCACGAGCTGAGGGCCGAACTGCTCCTCCGCTCCACGCGGTCGGTCAGGCTGACGGAGGCCGGTTCGGCGTTCCTGCCCGAGGCGCGGACCGCGATCGAGGTACTCGACCGGGCCCGGGCCGCGGTGGAGCCGCTCTCCACGGGGCTGCGCGGCAGCCTCACCGTGGGCGTCCTCAGCGGGCTGACGGTGATCGACGTACCCGCACTGGCCGGTGACTTCCACCGGCGTCACCCCGAGGTCCGGTTGCGTACCGAGACCTCCCAGCGGGGAACCTCCGGGCTGATCGAGCGGATCAAGGAGAGCCATGTCGACGTGGCCTTCGTGGGAGCCGACATCAAGGACGAACATCTCAGGGCGAGGGCCATCAAGAGGTACGAGGTCCAGTTGCTGGTCCCCGCCGATCACCCACTGGCCCGCCGGAAGAGCGTGCGGCTCAGCGACGTCGCCGGGGAACCCTTCGTCGACATGCCCATGGGTTTCGGGCAACGCCAGATCGTGGACGACGCGTTCATGAGGGGGGAGCTGTCCCGGCGCGTCCTCATCGAGGTCTCGGACATCACCACGATCGCGGACTACGTGGCGCACGGCCTGGGCGTGGCGTTGTTGCCCCCGGACTTCGCGGCGGCGGCCGGGGACGCCGTGCGTTCCGTCCCCCTCGCGGACGCCCGTCTGTCCTGGACACTCAGTGTGGTCGCCTCCGCGACGCGTCCGCCGACGCGGGCGCTGCATGCCTTCCTCGACCTCATCGCGCACCACATCCGGCACGACCGCGTGTTCTGAACGGACGTTCCCGGCCGCGTCCGGATCACTTCCCGGAAACCACCGGGCTCGCGTGGACGGGGTGCTTGGGCCAGACCGCTTCCGGTCGAAGGTGTTCATGGTCGGGGACACGCGCGAGTTGATCAGCTCGACGAGGTGCCGATCGAGCCCGGCCACGGCCGCCGCGTCCCGTGCGGCGTCGCCGGTGGCGGCAGGCGCGGCGTGGGCACCGGGGTGCTGTCTGTCGACGAAGACCCGGTTGCCGGGCCTGACCAACGCCCTCTCCTGAGACTCCTTCATCTTCATCGCGTCGCACGATCCTCGACCGCCCGTGACGCCGAAAGGCGCCGCTCGGCGGTGCGCTACGGGGCGCACCGCCGGACAGCGTCACGTCGACCGGGACTGGTGTCGAAACAGTCCCCCCACGGTCGGCCCCGGTCAGCGGCCCGCGCTCTGGCCGCCGTCGACGTGCAGGATCTCGCCCGTCACGAAGCCGGCGGCCTCCAGGTAGAGGACGGCGTCGACGATGTCGCTCGTCTCGCCCATGCGCCCGATCGGGTGCAGACCCGCGAGCATCTCGTGCGCCTCGACCGGGTGCAGCGGCGTCTTGATGATGCCGGGAGACACCGCGTTCACCCGCACGCCCTTGGAGGCGTACTCGATGGCGAGCGACCGGGTGGCCGCGTCGAGTCCGCCCTTGGTCAGGGACGCCAGCGCGGAGGGGACCTCCGCCATGGGGTGATCGACCAGGGTGGTCGTGATGGTGACGATGTGCCCGCTGCCCTGCTTGGCCATCGCCTCCGCGGCGGCCTGGGAGACGTGGAAGAACCCGTGCAGGTTCACTCCCAGCATGGTCGCGAAGTCCTGTGCGGTGTACTCCGTGAACGGCTTGGCGATGAACACGCCGGCGTTGTTGACGAGGGTGTCGATGCGGCCGAACCGTTGGAGCGCCTCGGTGACGAGCCGGGCGGCGGTCGTCGGATCGGCGATGTCGCCCGCGATCGTCAGGAACTCGGGGTCCTCCGAGGGCTTGATCGAACGGGAGGTTCCGACCACCCGGAAGCCCTTGTCCCGGTAGCCCTTCACCAACTCGGCGCCGATGCCCCGCGATGCGCCGGTGATGATCGCGACCTGCTGCTCGTTGCTCATGACTGCTCCTGTCCGTTTCTCCGCGACGGCGCCCCTCGACAGGGAGTCCGGGGCGGCATCTGCTGACACGGGCAAGAGTCGCCGATCGCCGGCGCCGGGGAATCCGTCGAATGACCCACGTGGCGACTGCGGTTCTCGCCCGCAGACGACCGGAGCGAACTGGCCAGGCAGCGGAGCCCGCCTGTCCGCTCACCCTCGGTGAGACCTGGTCAGTAGGCAGTGCGGCACCGCTGAGGGACCACCATGACCGTCTGGCCAGGGCAAGCCCACCACGCCCGGACCGGGACGGAGAAGAACGCCGTTCCCTCAACCGTCACGAACACGCTTGTCGGCTGTGTTCTGGTCGTCGCCACGGTTGTGTGGCCGTCCTCCTCGATCAGTCCCGCACTGGTTCCAGCTCTCATGACCAGGTTCCAATCGATGAAGGAACAGCGCGGCCGCGGTGTACGCCTCGGCCTGGCCCTCGAGGTGTCGGCGCCGACTGGGCTCACCTCCACGTCCGAGCCAGCCGCTGTCCCCCCGGGTGCAGTCCTTGATCAACTACCTCCGGCCGGGGGCCGTGAGAACGGTGAAGGTCACCGGGTTCGACGGAGCGGACGTCCTGGTGCAGCTCGTGGATGCCGAAGGAAGGGCGACTGAGAGCGGTCGGATACCTCGGCCGAAACGCCAGCTCGCCAGTCCTGCTGGTGCCAACTACCGTGTCCTGGCTCAGGACTGCGACGGGCCGGCACCGCGTCGGCAGGATCTCGGCCGTCCGGCGGGGCTGTCGGTGATCCGTAGGCGATGTGTCGGGGGCCGCTGGAACCGTGGGCGTCGAGCTGCCCTGCAGGGCAGCCGCAGCCGCCTTCACCAGCAAGGGAGCCCCGCCGTCATGTCGCCCACACCCTCCATCCTGCCCTGGGATGTTCAACGGCTGCCCCGTGCCGATGGCAGCGTCTTCCTGGTCACCGGCGGCAACGCCGGTATCGGGTATTTCGTCGCGGAGCAGTTGTCCGCAACCGGAGCCACTGTCGTACTGGGCAGCCGGAATCCCGCGAAGGCCGAAGTCGCCACGGCCTCGATCCGCTCGCGTGTCGCCGGCGCGCGGGTGCGGGCCGTACTGCTGGACCTCGCCGACCTCTCGTCGCTCAGAACAGCGGTGGAATCACTGGATGTGGAGTGCCTCGACGCGGTGGTCCACAACGCCGGCGTCGCGCTCGACGACCCGCCGCGCCGGGAGACCGGGGACGGTCACGAGCTCATGTTCGGCACGAACCACCTCGGGCACTTCGCGCTGACCCACTGGCTGATGCCGCTGTTGTCGGCCGCACCGGCGGCCCGCATCGTGACCATGGGCAGCTTCGCGGCGAAGTCCGAGCGGCTCGACCTCGACGACCTGCAGTCCCGGAAGGACTACCGGCCCAAGCGCACCTACGGACGCTCCAAGCTGGCGCAGATGTACTTCGGCCTCGAACTCGACCGCCACCTGCGCGGCGTCGACAGCACGGTGGCAAGCGTGGTGGCCCATCCCGGCGGCGCGCTGGACTCCCTGACCCCGTCACGGCCGCCGGTCCACGTGCGGACCGCTGGCGCGCGGCTCTGCGGGGCACCAGCCGCCCTCCTCGTCCAGGGCAAGCACGCCGGCGCATGGCCCGCGGTCCGAGCAGTGCTCGACCCGGGCGTGCGCGGAGGACAGCTGTGGGGACCGCGCGTCTTCAGCCTGCGAGGCAAGCCCCGACGCGAACCGGTGTGGAACCACCTCGCCGACACCTCCGTAGCGGCGCGGTTGTGGGACGCAAGCTGTGAGCTGACCGGCGTCGACCTCGGCGCCGTCCGCGGATAGCCCCAGGCGCGCGCTGGCCGACAAGCGTGCGCAGGTTGGCCAACGTGGCGCTCGGTCACAGCACCGACCACGCCGACCATGAGCAACAGGGCAGCATGATCCGCCGCTGGACGCGCTGTGCTGCGCCTGGACAGGGACTTCGAGGTCTACCGGTCCCGGCTCCGCCCTCACGCGCAGAGCCAGGTCAGCTCGCACGGCCCGGGGCCGGTCGAGTACGTGATGGTGGTCGACGGGGAGGTGACGCTCATCGTCGACGGACCTTCGTCCTGCTGCGCGCCGGGGACAGCGCCCGCTTCGACGGGCGGGCCGGCCACTACCGCACGACCGAGGACATCCCGGCCACCACGCACAGCATCGTCGGCTACCCCCTCGCCTGACGCGATCGGCGGGGTGTCCCCGGCGAGCACCGGTCGCGCGATGCCCATATGACGGAACGCCCCTTGCCGTCGGCAGCGTCACCTTGAACGATGCGTCCATGACCGTCGTCCGTGAGTCGCGCCCGTGTGTGTCCCCCGCGTCGATGGTCCGGGCGGGCGGACGGTCCACTCACGGGTGTCGCCGCCTCCGCTGTCTCTGTTCCTGAGCGTCCCGAGCGCCCTCGGCGTCCCTGCGCCGCCCGCCGCACCGGCGCCGCCCGCCGGGCGGACCTCACCGTCCCGGCGACGCCCCGGCGGGCGGCATCGCGCCCGTTCCCCACACCCGCTTCCACTTCCACCCGCCCTGATCTCCTCCCGCCCTGATCTCCTCCTGCCCTGATCTCCTCCTGCCCTCTTCTCCGAAGGGTTTCCCGGTATGCCGTCCGACTCCGTTCCCGTCCTGCACTGGTTCCTTCCGACCGGCGGGGACGGCCGTTCCCCCGGCGGGGTGACCGCCGTGCAGGGCCGCACCGCCGCGGCCACCCGGCGCCCCGCCGACCTCGGCTATCTCGCCCAGGTGGCACGCGCCGCCGAGCAGGCCGGTTTCGGCAAGGTGCTCACCCCGGTGGGCCTCGGCTGTGTGGACCCGTGGGTGCTCACCTCCGCCGTCGCGGCGGTCACCGAGCGGATCGGGTTCCTGGTCGCCTTCCGGGCCGGGCTGACGCAGCCCACGCTCATCGCCCAGCAGGCGGACACCTTCCGCAGACTGTTCGGCGACCGCATCGCGCTCAACGTGGTCACCGGCGGCGACCCGGTGGAGCAACTCGCCTACGGGGACCCGCTGGAGAAGCGCCAACGGTATGCGCGTACCGGGGAACTCATGGACGTGGTCGCCCGGTTGCTGGCCGGCAAGTCCGTCGACTTCGACGGCCGGTACGTCCGGGTGTCCGGCGCGGAACTGGTGGAGCCGACCCTCGACGCGCCCGTACCGCTCTACTTCGGTGGCGCCTCGGCCGAGGCGGAACAGGTCGCCGCGCAGCACGCCGACGTCCAACTGCTGTGGGGTGAGCCGCCGTCCGCCGTCGCCGAACGCGTCACCCGGCTGCGCGAGCGGGCGGCGGCGGTGGGCCGCACCGTCCGCTTCGGGCTGCGTGTGCACGTCATCTCCCGGGACAGCGCCGACGAGGCATGGGCAGAGGCCGCTCGCATCCTGTCCACTCTGGATCCGGAGACCGTCCGGCTCACCCAGGAACGCTTCGCCCGGATGGACTCCACCGGCCAGGCCCGGATGACGGCCCTGCACGGCGGCGACACCCGGGCGCTCACCGTCGCGCCCAATCTGTGGGCGGGCATCGGCCTGGTGCGCGAGGGCGCCGGCACCGCGCTCGTCGGCTCCCATGACGAGGTCGCCGAACGCCTGGCGGAGTACTGGCGGTTGGGCGTGGAGGAGTTCGTGCTGTCCGGTTACCCGCACCTGGAGGAGGCGTTCAGGGTCGGCGAGGAGGTGGCCCCGCGGCTACGGGCCCTCACGGCGGCCGAACCACGACGGTGACACCCGCGCGCCGGCTCGCTCCGCCGCCGGCACGCGGGTCACACTGGCCGCCGACCTCGACCCCGACGCCGGCGTGAGGGCGTCGTCGCATGGCGAATCTCTCGTTCCCGGTCAGCTGACCGGGCACCCGGACCGCCGCCGAACCCACCGGATCACCCTCCTCGGAACCGCTCGGGGCGCCGCCGAGGGATCGGCGGCGCCCCCTTTCCATGCCCGTCAGAGCCCGTCAGAGCCCGTCAGGCGATCGGGCAGTCACCCGAACGCGAAGGCCCGGATCGTGGTCTGCTCGACGGAGTTCCCGGAGGTGTCGACCCCGGTGATCTTCAAGGAGGCGTGACCTTCACCGCGGGGCCGCGGTACGTGCGCCCTCCAGCCGGCCGCGATGTGCGCCAACGGTGCCTTCGCCCACGTGGCACCGTCGTCGAAAGACACCTGTGCGGTCACCGTCGTGATCTTCTCACCGGTGGCGTACCCGGGGTCGAGGGTGATGTCGACGGTGGCGGACGGGCCACGGACCCGGCCGGTGAGGTCGGTGTGCGCGTCGGCCCGGACGGTGTACAGCGGCGCGTACGCGGCGGTGGCCGCCTGTGCCGAGTGGAACGTCCACCGTGTGTGGACGCCGGTCGCCAGATCCGTCCACGCCGCTTGCCGCGTGGCGGTGCCGGTGAGCGTGTACGTTCCCGCGCTCGCCGGGACGGTGAAGCTCGCCGAGGTGCCGCTGGAGGTTCCCAGCGTCACGCCGTCCCGCGCCAGGGTCAGCGATCTGCTCGCCGTGCTCGTGCCCATGTGGCCGGCGGTGAAGGACGAGAACGGCGCGTACGCCACGGTGAGCCGGTCGGTACCGGCCGCGCGACTGGCGTACGCCGCGCTGGTCTGCGGCGAACCGAACCAGTCGACCTCGCTCTTTCCCTTCGCTCGCTCGATGAAGGGCGTGCTCTCGTACGCCAGCTGGGCGCCCGCGCCGTCGTAGTAGCTCACCTGACTTGCCCACGACGTGCCGGGCTCGGTGCTGTAGTAATGCACGACGTCGTCGCCGTAGGGCACGACGTGCGGGAGGGTGGGGAACGAATAGCCGCCGAAACGGGGGTAGTCGCTCTGCCGGCCGAAGGCGCCGTCGGGCGTTGCGGGCGCGTGGTAGTTCTCGCGCACGGCCGCCAGATCCCGGTTGTGCCGGCGCAACGTGGCCTTGGCGGGCACGCGGTTGCCGAAGGAGTGGATCAGGTTGTAGGCGTACCGGCCGGCGACGGGTTCGTCGAGGTACGGATCGGCCAGCGGGTCGATCTTGTTCGTGCGGTAGAACACCTCGTACCGCCGGTCGGTCACCGCGGGGGTGGGGGTGGCCGTGAGGTGGTTCCGGGTTCCGCGGATCCCGGTCAGATGGACACCGCCTCCGTACACCGTGCCGTTGACCGTCTGGAGGGCGTAGAAGGTCTGGTAGGCGTCGTATGCCTCGGCCCGGTCGACCTTGATGGACACCGGGGTCGTCTCGGACTGGTCGAAGGCGACGTCGATGTCGTCGTCGACGACGACGCTCGGCTTGAGCGTGTACCCGACGTCCCTGGTGTTCTCCTCGTCTGTCGGATAGTAGGCGTATCCCTCGAAGCTGTAGGTGCCCTTCGGGAGCCTGGCGTAGAGCTCTCCGGCTTTGTAGTCGATCCCGATGGTGTGGCGCTTCCCGGTGGTCAGGTTCAGCGGACGGCTCATGGAGACGCTGCCGTAGGACACCGCGTCACCGTTCTTCGCGGTGATCGGAAAGTGCACGGTGTGGGTCTCGACCTCCTTGTAGGCGCCGACGGCCGTGAGGATACGGGTGTCGCCGTCCACGGCCGTGATGACTCCCCCGTACACGCCGAAGTCGTCAGCGGACGGGTCCATGGTCAACGTGACGTCGGCGGTGCCGTGCGCGGGCACCACCACCGCGGTCCGGTCGAGGCTGAACAGGCCGGTGGCGGCGCCGGTGGCGTTGTTCCTCGCGGCGAGGCTCAACGTCAGGTTCAGGTCGCTGTCACCGTCGTTGTGATACGTGACGGTCTTGGTCACGGACTTGTCGGCGGGATACTCCAGGTACGTGGAGATGCTCGCCGGGGACGCGTACGCGGACTGCGTCACACCGCGGGTCAGGTCGACGCGGCCGGTGCCCTGCTGGAACACCGTGTAGGCGCCGGGCACGGCCGTGGAGGTCAGGAACGGCTTGAGCTGCCTGGCCGTCCAGTCCGGGTGCAGCTGCTTGAGGATCGCCGCGGCCCCGGCCACGTGCGGCGTGGCCATCGAGGTGCCCGACATCCTCGTGTAGTACTGGTTCACCGGGGTGCCCGCGGATCCGGTCGAGGAGCGTCCCGCGGTGACGGCGACGCCGGGTCCGGTGAGGTCGGGTTTGACCGCGCCGTCGAACACCCGGGGGCCCCGGCTGGAGAAGGACGCCAGCGCGTTCGCCGAGTCGACCGCTCCGACCGTCAGCGCCGCGTCGGCGGAACCGGGTGATCCGATGGTCTCCGCCGCGCCGGCGTTGCCCGCCGCCACGACGAACAGGGCGCCGGTCTGCTCGGTGAGGGCGTTGAGTGCCAGGGACTCCGGGTCGGTGCCGTCGGAGGCGTAGCCGCCGAGGCTCATGGAGATGATGTCCGCGCCCTCGCCCGCCGCCCACTCCATGCCGTCGATGACGCCGGCCTGTGTGCCGCTGCCGCTGTCACCGAGCACCTTGCCGACGATGACGGTGGCGCCGGGGGCGACACCGACGTACTTGCCGTCCGAGGCGGCGGCGTCACCGGCGATCGTCGTGGCCACGTGCGTGCCGTGGCCGTGCATGTCCTTGGTGCCGTTGGGGCTGCCGGTGAAGTCCTTGGCGTCGGCGACCCGGCCTGCCAGGTCCGGGTGGGTCTGGTCGTACCCGGTGTCGAGCACGGCGACCGTGGTGCCCGTACCGTCGTACCCGGCTGCCCAGGCGTCCGGAGCGCCGATCTGCGGTACGGAGACGTCGTCCCGCACCTCCATACGGCCGTTGAGCCAGACCTTCGACACGTGCGAGCCGAGGTCGAGAGTGGATGCCGTCTCGTCGGTCACGAGGGTGTCCCACAACGCGCCGGCGCTGGACTTGTCCTGGTCCAGGGCGACGGCGTCGATGCTTTCGAGGGTGTGGGTGACGTGGGAGCCGCCGGCGAGCGTACGGTGTGTCGCGCCGGGCTCGTCGTAGCCGACCAGCAACGGCAACGCGTCGGTGTCGGCGTCGGTGTAACCCGCGGCGGCCAGTTCGGTGAGGTCGAACAGGCGCGCGTCGAGCTTCCCGGCGTAGACGAGGGCCTCGGCGTCGAAGGGGATCAGGCTGACGTGCTCGGTCCCGTCGGCACCCGGGCCGCGTTCCTCGCGGTAGCCGATGCCGCGGCGGCCGGGGGCCGGGTCGATCGTGTAGGTCAGCCGGCCGTCCACATTGGCCACGGTCACCACGTCACCGGTGATGAGCGTGATCGTCTCGGCCGAGTCGAACGCTTGGCTGGCCCCGCCGCTGAAGACACCGTCAGCGACCGGACCGGCGGTCGCTGACGGCGCGGGCAGGAGCGTGGCCAGAGCGACGCTCAGAACGACGACGGACGGCAAGCCGCGTCTTAACTTCGCGAACATGAAGTTGTCTCCCCTCCCGTACCCGCCGCATTGACGGGTACAG
Organism: Streptomyces sp. NPDC059895; assembly: GCF_042731035.1. NCBI lineage: Bacteria > Bacillati > Actinomycetota > Actinomycetes > Kitasatosporales > Streptomycetaceae > Streptomyces > Streptomyces sp. NPDC059895. The sequence continues at coordinate 38,529 of NZ_JBHWKO010000039.1, read as the reverse complement.
GACAGAAATCCTAAGCGTTCCCGGGCCGTCAGGGAAGGTCTAGACCTCATCGCGCGAAGAGTCGTGCCGGTCCTCGATGTCGGCAGGGCCGGCCGACCGTGCCGACCGTCGGTCTCGACAAGCGGCCGTCCTGGTGGGCCGGCGGCGCGCAGGGGCCGCTGTCGGGCAAGTGGTCCCAGCCGAGAAGCAAGAGGCGACAACATGCAGGCCGGATGGGGGTACGTCGCTATGCGGGCACTCCCTCACCGGGCAGTTGCGCAGCGGTCAGGAGACGTCGTGGGCAAACCTGCCGCCGGGCCGGCGTCCACGCCGCTCAGGAGCGCCGCTCCCGCGGCGGCACCCGCCGCGCTGCCGAGAAGTCGTCGGCGGTCGAGGGCGGCGGGACGGGTCGAGGGAGAAGGGACGTGCTGCGGAGTCGACGAGATCTCCTCCTGAGCGAGGCGGGCCGTGCGGTGCCCTGACGCCACGGCCGGTCCGCCTGCGAACGAGTCGCCTCATGCTGGGCCGGCTCGTCGGCGGCGACGACAGGGCGGACACGGACTCACAGCGTCCTGGGCACAACCTCATCCCGCGGTTCCCGCGGTTGACACCAGCCGCCGGGAAGATCGCCGGCACCGGCTCAGCTCCGGCTCGCGCCGTCACCTCGGCGCGTGCGGCGGCGGCACGACACGCCGCCCCGGGTGTTCAGACAGTGCACGCGCCCGAGGCCGTCCGGCCCGGAACCCGTAGAGAGATGACCGGTGCGGACGACCGGACCCTCGGCTGCCGCTTTCACGAACGGCCTTGTCAGGCCCCTTGACGGGTCGCCCACACGGAAGTTGACTGCTCGACACCGTGCAGCGGCCGTCTTCAACTCATCACCTGTTCGCTCGGGTCCCTCCACGGCCCGACCGACCGGCGGCGCCAGGACTCCCACCGACTCCTCCCGCCACATCCTCCCCGTCGGCGGCGGCCCGCTCCACGCTCACCCGCAACAGCGAGGGGAAGTGCATCTCATGTCGATGACGAGACGAGAAGTGGCCAGAGCGGTGGCCTTGACCGTGGGCGGTGCGTCTGTCGCGGGGCCGGTGCTCGGCACGACGACGGCGTCGGCCGCGGACGCCGCCACCCGCGGCTCGGGTACGGGCTCCCAGGAGAACAAGGCGCGCGGGTACGGTCCGCAGATCCGGCACACACGAAAGCGTCCGACCGGCTACGAGGTGACCTTCCGCTATTACGCTCCGCGCGCCACCCGGGTCCAGCTCAAGGGCGAGTGGTACTTCGAGCGGCCCACCGCACTCTCCCCGCGCCTCACCGGTCCCGATCACCTGGTGGAGACGCCGGGTCTGCCGCCGGAGCGGTGGCTGCCGGGCGACGTGCCGATAGCACACCCCAACTCGACCAGCCCCTACTGGCCGGTGGTCGACATGACCAAGGGCCGGGACGGCGTGTGGACCTACACCACTCCGCTGCCCGGCGGCGTGTACACCTACGGCTTCTTCGTCGACGGCGACGCCGACGACACGACGATCACCGGCCAGTTGCCCGACCCGGGCAACCCCGCCTGGAACGTGGTGAACGGAGTCGTCCACGGGACGGCTGTCGACCGCAGCCAGATATACGTCCCGTCCGATCCGGACTTCGACCCCGCCGACGTCTCCTGGCAGGCCCCCAGCGAGGGCGCGCGGGGCAAGCTGCTGCATGTCACGTACGGCTCCCCGGGGCACGTCACCCCGGCCGACAAGAACTACCTCGTCGTCTACACCCCGCCCGGCTACGACGCCGAGCGGGCGAAGCCGTACCCGACGTTCTACCTCAGCCACGGTGGAGGTGAGAACGAGATGGGGTGGAACACCCAGGGGAACATGGCGAACATCCTCGACAACCTCATCAACAACGGTGAGATTCAGCCCATGCTCGTCGTCATGCCCAACGCCACGGGGTACGCCAGTTCGTCACAGGACCAGTTGCACCGCACCGACCTCATCGAGCGGGTGATCCCCTGGATCGAGGCGCACTACAACGTCTCCACCGAGGCGTCCGACCGGGCCTACTCCGGACTGTCGGCCGGAGGCATGCGCACCTCGTACCTGCTGCTGAACAACACCGAGCAGTTCGGCTACTACGGGATGATGAGCGCGGGCCTGCCGTCCGGCACCACGCTGACCGACGCGCAGGTCACCGCCATGAAGAAGGTGTCGGTCTACGTCGCCTCCGGCTGGCAGGACCCCATCAACCCGGGCTTCTCCACCATTCACCGCGGCCCCTTCCGCATGGTGCGGGACCTGACCGCGGCGGGTGTGCACGTCCAGACCGTCTTCATCGACGGCGGACACGAGTGGTACGTGTGGCGCATCCTCCTGCGCGACTTCCTGACCCGTGTCGCCTTCCTGCCGGCGACGACCGCGCCGGCCTCCTGGGGCGCCTGACCACCGGCCCGTCCAGCCCGCTGCCCCGGCCGTCGGACAACACCGGCCGGGGCAGCGGGGCGCGTCTCGACCGGCCCGGGTTCCGCTTCCTGAGGAAGTACATCGGGTTCATCGGATCGAGCAGTTCGGGGATGTCGCTGTCGAGCCGCGGAGTTCTGGGCGCTCGTACCCTCCGCCTTGTGCGGGCCGAGTCAACGCAGAGCTGCGACTGCCACGAGAGGGCCGTTCCGCACGAGGCGAACGGTCTGCCCGGCGACGGTGGCGCTACGCGCCCAGGTAGCCGCCAGGTAGAGGTTCGCGCCGCCGGCCTCGGCGGCGGTGCCGGTGATCTCGATGGTCTTGTCCCTCTTGTTCAACCGCACCGCCAGAGTGCCGTCCAGAGCTTGGTCGGCGATGAGGAGGGCGTTCCCTCTCTGGCGGAGGGTGGTGCCGCCGGTGAGCAGGATGCGCTGCACGCTCTGGTCCTGGTCGACGTAGGCGAGCGGTCCGTCGTAGCTGTATGGTCCGAAGTCGTGGGTGGTCCCGTCGTCTGCCGCTCGCAGGTAGTACCCCTTGAGCGAGTCGGCCTTCAGTTCCAGCACCCGCGCGCTCCCCGAGCGCTTCACCAGGCTCAGGCTCGCCTTGGCGCGGGTGCCCTCCGGCACCGGTAGCAGCAGCGTGTCCAGCCGCACCGTGTCCGCCGCGGTCAGTGAGTAGGACACGTAGGAGGCGGGGGTCACTTGGTAGGTGACGGGGGAGTAGTAGCCGTCCTGGAGAGCGGGAGTCGTCGCGTCGGGGTCGGCGGGGATGATGTGCAGCTGGGTGCCGCTGTCGAACGTGGTACGCGCGGTCGCGCCGTCGAGGGTGGGGGCGGCGTCGGGGAGCAAGTGCCAGTTCTGCTCGTAGGAGTGCTTCGCGGAGTCGGCGGGGGTCAGGGTGTCGGAGATGATCCAGCCCAGGTCGTGCAGGAACAGGGCGGAGCGTTCGTGGCGCACTCCGGCTGTCGCGTCGGTGTGGCCGTCGGCGAGGTCGGCCCACGGCGTGGCGACGTTGGTGACCGAGCCGTCGGCGGTGGGGTCCTGCGCGAGGCCGTCGATGGTGATGGTGTTGTGCGACCGGGTGGTCTTGCGCAGCCAGTCGGCGGTGGGGTCGGTGACGTAGGCGTAGGCGCCCATGGCGGGCAGCAGGGGGCGGTCGTGGGCGTAGACCTGGACGGCGAGCTCGTCGGGGTGGCCGTGGTTGCCGCGGTCGGCGCCGATGCGCAGGTACCAGTCGGTGTCGGTCCAGCCGGTGCGCTGTACGGCGACCCGGGTGTCCGGGTAGGTGACCGAGGTGTGGTCGGGCTTGGTGCCCTCGGCGCCGCCGGTGGCCACGTATTTCAGCTGGTCGTCGCCGAGCAGGTCGGCGAGCTTGGTCAGTGAGGCACGCTGGTCGGTGTAGCTGGAGTCGCCGTAGGAGGGGTCGTAGCCGTTGGGGTAGGTCTGGTCGGCGAGGAACCAGGACAGACCGCTCAGTGGGGTTATGGCGCCGACGTCGTAGTTGTTGGCGACCAGCACGCTGGAGGTGCCGACGAACGTGGTCGCGACACCCATGGCGTAGGTGGAGGACGCCTCGGTGTAGCCGCCGTCGGGGAAGAGCGAGCTGCCCAGCTGCTCGACCAGATAGGCCACCGCGTCCTGGCGCCACTGGGTCGCCGAGGCGAACTCGGGGAAGCATGCTCCGAGGTAGACCAGGGCGCTCTTGATGGTGATCATCCAGTTGGGGGTGACGGAGGTGGTGGTGGAGAAGAAGGGCCCGGCGGCGTAGAGCGCCTTGAGCAGGGTGGTGTTGGTGTCTGCCGTCAGCGACGGGCTGGAGCGCAGGATCTCGTACGCGTAGCACCAGTTCTGTACGCGCCAGGCCGCGTCCAGGTTCCGGGGGTAGCTCGCGGCGCCGGCGGCCGACCCGTAGGTGTTGGTGTCAGCGATGAAGTCGGTCATCAGGCCGATGAGTCCGGTGGCGATGTCCTCGTCGCCCGCGCCGGCGTAGGCGTCGGCAAGCGGGCCGGCGAAGTAGAACCGGGGCAGCTGGTAGTAGAACTCGCTGTCGACGTTGGCGCCCGTGATCTTCTTCCAGTCGAAGCCCTTGGCGTCGCCCTGCCAGGAGAAGGTGTTCTGGACGGTGTTGTTCCAGGTACGGGTCGTCTCGTCGAAGCTGACCTGGAGCTGGTAGAGCATGATGTCCTGCCGGGTGCCGCTGGTGCGGCCGGTCAGGCTGAGGGTGGCGCTGACCGGGGAGGTCAGGCCGGACAGGTCGAACCAGAGGTAGCCCTTGCGGGTGGTGGAGCTGAAGGCTCCGGTGCCCTCGTCGTGCACCTCGATGGTCTCGGTGGCTCCGAAGACGGCGTCCGCGTCCGTGCCCGCCGCGATGTAACAGCTCTGGTCCGCCGCCAGGGTGTGGACGGTGCCGTCCGCGTAGGTGAGCGTCAGCTCCGGCGCGCCGCTCGTGGCGTGTCGGCTCGCGAACTCGGCGGCGGCGGACTCCTTGTTGCGGGCCATGAGCATGAAGCCCACGCCACCGGCGCTGATCGTGCCCTGCACGGCCGAGGTGACATCGGAGGTGAGCGTCGTCCAGTCGGTGCCGACGGTGAGGGTGGTCCGGTAGATCTCACCCTTGCCCAGGGTCCATATGTGGTCGAGGAACAGCGGGACGAGTGCCGCGCTGTACACACCGTTGTACGCCCAGGCCGGCGGGACGCGCTCGTCGCGGCCCTTCATGTACTGGAGGAGGGCGGTGCGCGCCGTCCTGTAGTCACCCGCGCGCGCGGCGTCGGCGACCGGCGCCAGTCCGGGGTGCCCGTCGTAGTCGAAGACGGGGCTGGTCGTCCAGGTGCCGGCGGTGGAGTTCCAGGCGCCGAAGAACGCGGCGTCGGAGATCTCGGTGGAGACGGTTGCCGCCGCCGCGCCGGTGGCCGAGATGGCGCTCAGCAGGGGCGCCGCCGCCGCGCCGGCCAGGATCGTCTGGAGGATGTGCCTGCGGGAGAGGGACATGCTGGTCTCCTAGGAAGTGTCGGGGTGGGTCTCACGTGGTGGGGTCGACGTCGTCGAAGCCGCTGTCGGAGTCGGCGGCCACGGCGACGTTGTCGTGCCAGACGACGCGTTCGGTGACGGCGGTCGCCCCGTCCCGCCAGGCGGGCTTGTAGATGCCCCACTTGAGGTAGCCGTAGGTGCTGGAGGCGTCGTTGTAGGTGTTGGCCACGTCTTCCGCGTCCAGGACCTGGGTCCAGCCGGTGGCCTTGCTGGTCTGGTGCCAGGTTCTGATGAAACCGGTCTGCGTGTACTGCCAGTTCACCTGGAAGACGAAATCGTGCCAGACGCCGGTCGTCAGCGTGGCCAGGTCGTAGCTGGTCTTGCTGAGGTTGGCGCTCGCGTTGTCCCGGTAGTCGCAGAGAACAGGATCGGAGTTGACCCGGAGCCGCAGCCGGGAGGCGGCTGTCGAGGTCGCCGGCAGCACCTCCAGGAACATGGCCGGGGACCGGCTCGGGTCGTCACACGAGGACTTGGTGCGGTGCCACTGGAAGATGATGTCCTCGGCGGTGTCGGCCTCCCAGGTGGAGGGGATGTAGACGCTGAAGCCGTACCAGTACGTCTGGCCCGACTGAAAGCGTGTTGCCGTGATGCTCTCGGCGTTGCTTTCCGCCCGCGGGCCTCCGGCGACCTCAGGGTCTCCGTACTTCAGGTCGGAGCGGACGGAGTTGCTTCCGGCGCGGGCGAGGGTGTTGTCGACGGTCAGGGAGTACGTGCAGCAGCCCGTCAGGCCGAGACCCGAGATACCGGAGGAGGTGTCCCCGGTCTCGTAGGTCGCGCGGATGGCCGCGTTCGCGGACGCGGAGGTGGCGAAGGCGACGAGCAGGATCTGGACGATGAGGAAGGTGATCGATAGAGGCTGACAGGAACCTTTCCGCCTGCTGTCCGGCATGACTCTCACGCCTTTCTGGTAGGAGCCCGGATGCTCCGGCCTCCAGGTCGTGGTGGTATGGCACGGTGTTGGCGCGGTCGCCCGTTCCGGATCAGGCGGAGCGGGCGAGCCGGGCGCGGTGGACGGGGCGGGCGAAGGGCTGTCCCGCGGCGAACCGGGCCAGTTCCGCGAGCGCGTGTTCGGTGAGCCGCTCCAGTTCCCCGCCGACGGAGCCGGCGATGTGCGGTGTCAGCAGCACTCCGGGCAGCTCGTACAGGGGGGAAGTGGCCGGCAGGGGCTCCGGGTCCGTCACGTCGAGCACGGCGTGGACACGCCCGGAGACCAGTTCGCGGGTGAGGGCGTCGGTGTCCACGAGATCCCCTCGCGCGGTGTTGATCAGTGTCGCTCCGTCGCGGAGCATCCCCAGCCGCCTGCGGTCCATCATGTGGCGGGTCTCCGGCAGGCTGGGGGCGTGCAGGGAGACGGTGTCGGACGCGGCGACCAGGGTGTCGAGGTCGACCAGCCGGGCTCCGAGCGACCGCGCCTCGGCCTCGTCGAGGTAGGGGTCGGCGACCAGGACGTCGGAGTCGAACGGCCGCAGCAGCTCCATCACCCGGCGTCCGATGAGCGACGCGCCGACGACTCCCACGGTCCGGCGGTAGTTGCCGACCGCCGGGAAGTGATCGGTCCACGGCAGGAACGTCCGGTGCTCGCGGTAGAGGCCTCCGATCTGCCAGACGCGCTTGTGGGCGAAGAGGATGGCGGCCAGCGTGAACTCGGCCACCGGTACGGCGTTGGCCTCGGCCGCCGAGGAGACCGCGATGCCGCGCTCCCAGACGGCGTCGGTGATGTGGTGCTTGACCGAACCGGCGATGTGGATGACCGCGCGCAGACTCGGCGCGCGGTCCAGGACGTCCCGCTCCAGTGGCGGGCAGCCCCAGCTGGTGATGAGCACCTCCACGGAGCCGAGATCGGCCGTCTCGCCGAAGTCCTCCAGCACGTCGCCGGGGTCGGTGTCGACGAGCTGGACCAGGCGGGCCGTCGAGACCGGCGTGAACAGGGCGTCCCGCACGGTCCGGCGCATGACGAGCCTGGCCGGGGGACGGCGACCGGGGGTGGTCCCCATCGTGTTGGTGGTTCCTTCCGGGTGAGCGCTCACTTGACGGCTCCTGCCGTCATGCCCGCGCGCCAGAATCGTTGGATGGAGAGGAACAGGGCGATCAGCGGGATCACGGCCACCAGCGAGCCGGTGATGGCGAGGAGGTAGTCGTCGGGGTTTCCCTGGGTGAGCGCGCTGGCGTTCCAGGCGTACAGGCCGAGGTTGACGGGATACAGCTGCTGGTTCGACAGCATCACCAGGGGCAGGAAGAAGTTGTTCCAGATCGCGGTGAACTGGAAGAGCCCGATGGTGACGAAGCCGGGGCGCATCATGGGCAGGGCGACCGACCAGAAGGCGCGCAGTTCGCCGGCGCCGTCCATGCGCGCCGCCTCGATGACCTCGTCGGGGACGTAGGAGGCGCTGAAGATCCGTGCCAGATAGACCCCGAAGGGGAAGACCAGGCCGGGCAGGAACACGCCCCAGAAGTTGTTGACCAGGCCGACTTTGGCGGCGAGCAGATAGGTCGGAAGGACCAGGGCGGCACTGGGAACCATCACGCCCAACAGCACCAGCCCGTAGGCCGGCCCCTTGCCGGGAAAGGTGAACTTGTCGAAGGCGTAGCCGGCCATCGCGCAGATGATGGTGGCCAGTAGGGCCCCGCCGCCGGCGTAGAGCAGGGTGTTCCACAGCCAGCGGACGTAGATGCCGTCCTGCGCGGCGAACAGGTGCTGCAGGTTGTTGAACAGGTTGAAGTCATGGCCGGGCGCGAACCCGTTGGTTCCGAAGAGGTCGGTCAGGTTCTTGGTCGACGCCATCAGCAGCCAGACCGGAGGCGCGAGGGTGTAGACGACGACGAGCAGCAGGATCGCGTTCACCCCGAAGCGGGAGAGCGATCCGGGGGTACGCGCCCCGGATCGCCGCCGGGCAGGCTTGGCGCTCGGCGCTGCCGCGGGCGGGCGGTGCTCGGCGGCGCGGTCGTCCGCGGCCGGGGCCGTGCGGGGAGGTCCGAGGGTCTCGTTCATGCTGCGCTCCGTCGGTTGGCCAGCCGCGTGACGACGAAGGACAGTACGGCCGCGACGCCCGCGATCAGTAGTGACGCGGCGGCGGCGGTCCCGTAGTCGTTGCGGTTGAAGGCCGCGTCCTGGGTGTAGAGGTTCGGCGTCCAGGTCCCGGTGATCGAGGACGACGCCTGGAGGAGGATCTTCGGTTCGTTGAACAGCTGGATGCCGCCGATGACCGTGAAGAGGGCGGACATGGCCACGGCGGGGCGGATCAGCGGCGCCTTGATCCGCACGGCGAGTTGCAGCCGGTTGACGCCGTCCAGGGTGGCCGCCTCGACCACCTCCTGGGGAACAGCCTGCAGGGCCGCGTAGAAGATGACGACGTTGTAGCCCAGCCATTGCCACAGGGCGATGTTGACCACGGACAGCAGGGGGTTGGTGCTGGCCACGCTCGCGGCGTCCGACGACTGCCCGAGCCAGTCGGTGACCGGGCTGAGCCCCGGCGTGTAGAGGTACAGCCAGATCAGGGCCGCCACCAGTCCGGGAACCGCGTGCGGAATGAACACGACCACCTGGGTGACGCGCTTGGCCGCGGCCAGGCCGGAGTCCAGCAGCAGCGCCACGGCCAGGGCGCTGAGCGTCAGCACCGGGACGTAGATGGCCACATAGGCGGCGATGGTGAGGAAGCCGTGCAGGAACTCGGAGTCCGTGAGCACCCTGGCGTAGTTGCCGAAGCCGGTGAACTGCCGTTCCACTCCGCCGAGTCCGAGACCGGAGGACTGCTCGCTGAACAGGCTCAGCCAGGCCGCGTAACACAGCGGCGCCAGGGTGACGAGGAAGAAGAGGATCAAAAACGGCGAGAGGAACAGGACGGCGCTGCGCCGCTGCCGTTGTGTTACGGGGGTGGCCATGGGGTTACTCCTGGGCTAGTCGGCCGGCCGGCCGGAACCGCCGGGGGTTTGGGGTGTTCCGGCCGGCGGTTGGATCACTTGGCGACGGTCAGGCCGCGGGCCTTCGTCGCCTTCACCGTGGCGTCCTGGACCTGTGCGTAGACGTCGGTGAGGCTGGCCGAACCGGTGGTGACCTTGCCCAGCCGGTCATTGAAGGCCGTCTCCGTGGTGGCCACAGTCGGACCCCAACGCCAGTCCGGCACAACTGAGTTGTACGAGTCGGTGAGCACCGAGAAGATGTCCTGACCGCCGTAGTAGTCGGTGGTGAACTGGCTCTTGGCGGTCGTCACGAGCGACTTCTTCGCCGGGTACATGCTGGTGGCGTCGTTGGCGTACCAGCCCTTGACGCCCTCGGCGTCCGTGGTGATCCACTTGACGAATTCCAGGGCGGCGGCGGAGTTCTCGGCGCCCTTGGGGATGATGAAGGAGGACCCGCCCCACATCGCCGAGCTGCTCGTGCCGTCCCAGCTGGGAAGCTCGGCCATCGCCCAGTCGCCGCTCTGGTCCGGTACCGTCGCCTTCAGGTTGCCGGCGCACCAGGAGGCGCAGAAGTAGCCGACGAGCTTCTCCTTCTGCACGTCCGCCCAGAACTGGTCGGAGTAGTCCGGCAGGGTGCTGACGAGGTCGTCGCCCACCAGGTCCTGCCAGTACGAGGCGACCTTCAGGGACGCCTCGTCATCGATGCTGATGGTCCAGGAGTCGCCCTTGGTGCCGAACCAGTTGCCGCCGGCCTGCCAGGACAGCGCGGTGAGCAGGTTGTAATTGTTGGTGAGATAGGCGCCTGCCCGCTTGCCGTCGTCGATCGACTTGACCTTGGCCGCGAGCTGCTTGTATTCCGCCCAGGTGGTAGGCGCTTTCAGGTTGTGCGCTTCGAAGAAGTCCTTGCGGTAGAAGTACGCCATCGGTGACGCGTCCCGCGGCACGGCCCAGGTCTTGCCGCCGAGCTGGACCAGGTCCTGGATGGAGCTCGGGAACGTCTTGCTCACCAGCTCCCCCGCCTGGTCGCTGAGGTCGGTGGCACCGCCGAGGCTGACGATCTCGGGAAGCCTGGTGTACTCCGCCACCGCCACGTCCGGCACATCACCGGACTTGAGGGAGTTGGACAGCTTGCTGTAGTAGTCCGTGGTGTTGGCGGGCTGTGTCACGAACTTGACCTTGATGCCAGGGTGTGACGCGTTGAAGGCGGCGGCCACAGTGTCCGAACCGCGGAGGAAGGACCAGAAGGTGACTTCCTGTACCTCGCTCCCCGAACCCTCCGTGCTGCCCCCGTCGGAACACGCCGTCGTCAACGACAGCAGCAGGGCTGCCGTGAGGGCAACCAGAGATCTCCGTCTGTTCATCTTCACGCACCTCTCTTTGATGTCGGATGACTGTCCGATATCGGATCCTGTCCTGTCAAGGGTCGTGTCGTATCATTTAGTAAGCGTAACGACGATTCGATATCGTTTACTTTCACGTAACCGAGGGGAAGGAAGAAGCATGCTCGCGGAAGACAGACACCGGGCGATCATCGAGGCGACCAGGGCTCGGGGGTCCATCACGATCCGTGAGCTCGCTGAGGAGCTGGGGGCCTCGCCTGTGACCGTTCGTGGCGATGTGCGGGAACTGGCGCGGCGCGGCACCGTTCAGCGCGTGCACGGCGGTGTGGTGTGGCCCGCGCCGGAGGAACAGGATCCGCGGGCGTCCTCGTCGGAGGCGCACCCGCCGACGGAGCCCTCGGTACCCGAACGGTCACCGACCGAGGCGACCCCGGTGTGCAACCTGGGCATGGTCGTGCCGCACCCGTCGTACTACTACCCGGAAGTAGTCAACGGTGCGCGCGTCGCCGCGGAGGCACTGGGGGTGAAGCTGGTCCTGGGCGTATCGCACAACGACTTCGCCGAGGAGCAAGCTCTGGTCGCACGTATGCTGCAACCGCCGTCGGGGATCGGCGGCCTGGTGCTGACCACGGCGGAGGACCCACGCACCTCGCCCGGCACCGAGGCATGGCTGCGGGAACTGCCCGTCCCCGTCGTCCTCGCCGAGCGGCGCACCGGGCCGGGCGCCGGCTTCATCGAAGAGGTGGCCACCGATCACGAGTACGGGGCCTATCTCGCCGTACGCCATCTGGCCGGACAGGGGCGCAGCCGTATCGCGCTCCTGCAGTTCGACACCCGCACCGCCCCCATGCTCGAGGTCGGCTACCAGAACGCGATGACCGCCCTGGACCTGGCGCCCTGCTCTCCCGAGGTCCCTCGCCTGCTCATCGAGAACGATCTGGCGGATCTGGACGAGAAGTGCGCGCAGCTGGTGCGCGCCGTCAAGGAGGGCCAGGTCGACGCCGTCCTGGTCCACAACGACTCGATCGCCCTTCCCCTGGTGAGCCGCCTGCAGGCGGCGGGCGTCCAGATCCCCTCGGACCTCGCGGTCGTCACCTACGACGACGAACTCGCCGCTCTGGCCGACCCGCCCCTGACCGGCGTGGCGCCGCCCCGCCACGCGGTGGGCGCGGAGGCCGTCAGACTGCTCGTCAGACGGCTGCAGGAGCCGGGCCGGCCGGCTCATTCCCTCAGGCTGCGCCCCTTCCTCAACATCCGCAGCTAGGCCTCAGCCCATTCAGCCCTCAAGGTTCGACCGCATGGGCAGCCTTGTAGGGGACTGCTTTGGACGCGTCGCGCAGTTCCACGAGGGAGGCCGGTGGGTACGCGAGCCCGAGCCGACCGCCTCAGTGCCCCACACCCAGGGCGTACGGACCTCCACGTACCCCTGACCAGCAGGGGACCGGACGCCAGGAAGAAGATCGTCGGCCGGAGGCGGGGCATCGTCACTGACACGGTCGGCCTCATCCTCGCGTGACCGCCACTGCGGGAAGCGAGGCGGCGCCGACGACCGGCTGGGCCACCAGCCCTGGCCGTGGTGGACCTGCGCACGTCGCAGCGCACCTCGGGTACCCCGGCGGCGGTCGACAGGGCGATCGCCGCCGGGGTACCCGAGGTGCGGGCCGAGAGGGCAGTCGTCGACTGCCCTCTCGGGGCGAACAGCGTCGGCTCGTGCGCGTACGAGAGCGTCGGCGCGTCCGAGGGCGGGGCGTCACCGCAGGTGGTACCGAGCCCACGAACTCCTCGTGAGGACGGGGCGCCGTCCGGTCTGCCGTTCGTCCTCCGTGCGCGGTCCGAGCTGTGGCTCGGCGCCCGCCGGAGTTCAGGATCCGGCGGCGTTCAGCAGGAGGTTGGGGCTGCCGGTACCGGCGCCGGTCACTACGTCTCTGGTGGCGGCCGACTTGATCGCGGCGGTGACGGTCGCCGGGCTTGCCGAGGGGTGGTTGGCCAGGTAGAGCGCGGCGGCGCCGGCGACGTGCGGAGTGGCCATGGAGGTGCCGCTCTTGACGGCGGTGGCGGTGTCCGAGGAGTAGCCGAGGGAGGTTATGGAGGAGCCGGGGGCGAAGAGGTCCACGCACGTGCCGTAGTTGGAGAAGCTGGAGCGGGCGTCTGCGCTCGTGGTGGAGGCGACGGTGATCACGGAGGGCGCACGGGCGGACGACTGGCTGCAGGCGTCGACGGCGTCGTTGCCCGCGGAGACGGCCATGGTGACTTTGGCGTCGACCATGCCCGCCACGGCGGCGTCCTTGGCGGAGCTCGTGCTGCCGCCGATGGAGACGTTGGCCACGGCAGGCAGTTGAGCGTTGGCGGCGACCCAGTCGTACCCGGCGATGACGTTCGCGGTGGTGCCGCTGCCGGCGCGATTCAGGACGCGCACCGCGACCAGACTCACGCCCTTGGCCACGCCGTAGGTGCCGCTGCCGACCGTGCCGGCGGTGTGGGTCCCGTGCCCGTTGCAGTCGGAGGCGACGGAGTCTCCGTCGACGAAGTCGTACCCGTAGCGGGCCCGTCCTGCGAAGTCGGTGTGGGTGATGCGGACACCGGAGTCGACGATGTAGGCGGTGACGTTGCTCGCCTGCGTCGAGTAGGAGTAACTACCGCTGAGCGGCGGGTTCTTCTGGTCGATCCGGTCCAGCCCCCAGGTGGGCGAGGACTGCGTCGCGTCCGCGTGCTCGACGCTGTTCTGCTCGACGAAGGCCACGGACGGGTCTGCCGCGATCCGACGGGCCTCGGTGGGCGTGGCCTTGATGGTGAATCCGTTGAGGGCACTGCCGAAGGTCCGGCGCACCGAACCGCCGCACTCGGCGGTGAGGCTCCTGGCCTTGCCCTTCTTCGCGCTCGGAGCATCGTGCTTCAGTACGACGATGTACGAGCCGTCGATGGGTCGATGGCGAGAGGGCTGTCCGCCCCTCGGACGGAGCCGAGCGGTACTGGCTCGTCGGCACTGGCCGACGAGGCGAACGTCGTGGCCAGAAGGAGCGCCGTACAGGCGCCGGCGAGAAAGAGAACGGATCTCCTACGCAGCATCAGGGGGTGACTCCATGGTTTCTATGGGCGGGGATTACGAAAAGGCCGCGCATGCGCCGGGGCGCAGGGTTCTCACGACGTCCAGGCATTTCACCGAACACAGGAGTGTGAGAGAGAGCGCGGGTGGATGCCGCAGTTCTGCTCCGGAGGCTCCGGAAACCGACCGCGTGAGCACGCTAGCGTTCCGGAATCAGGCAAAAAGGCTGATCAATGCCGCCGCCGTGGATCTTAGGGCGCGCTTGAGGAAGGGATCGGAGGCAGTTAAAGAAGCGGCCGGGTCTGGCGGCCGGCGCGTGCCCGGGGGACGGGGCCGCGCGATCCTCGGAACGTGAGCCACGGGAACGTCGTCCGTCCGAGGAACTGCTCCGGCACGAGACGCTGTTGGCCAAGGCCCGGCAGACCATGTGGACGATGTCCGCCAAAGGCCGGGTCACCGTGCTGGGGGAAGCCCCACGGGCCCCAGCGTCCGGCTCGGGCAGTCGGGCATGGCCGGACAGGGTGCGCACCCGAAGGGTCGGGCGAGGGCCAAGGTCATCATCCGGCCGCACTCTCTGAGAGAATCCGGCGCTCGGAAATCAGGATTTCGTCATCCATATCCGGCCTGATGCTCGAGTTCACGGTCGCTGTGATGAGTACTGTAAGCGGGCAGAAATGCGAGCGGTGTCCATCTGACCGGGATCCTCGGAACCCGGAACAACCTCACGGCCACCCCCACCCCCGCGGTGACCGACCGGCGGTACGAGGTGTTCTACCGCACGAACAAAATCGACCCGCCGGCCGATCCGTACCTCGACGAACCCGTCGCCGGCCGGTACGCCTACAACCTGATCCACTCCTTCGGCAACCACGTGCCCGCCAAGGCCACGTTGCGCCGGCAGAACCGGGATCTGGCGGCCGTGCGCGAGAACTACCACGCGCCCGCAACGCCCGACGGCGCCTTCGGCCGGCAGAGCGACTTCCCCAGTTTCGGCGGCTATTCGTTCCCCACCCTCTCGCAGGGGGCTGACAGGCGCCGCAGGGGACGCGTCAGCGGGCCCTTGGCCCGGAAATGCCCCGGAACAGTTGGTCAGAGGTGGGATACCAGCGGGAGAAACCGAGAGCAGGGGCGCATTTCGACTCACCTCTTAGTTGTGTGCCTTGAAGGGCGCCTGACGGGCAAATGCCCAGGGCAGGCGCCCTTTCAGCGCCTAGAAGAAGCCCAGCTTCTTCGGCGAGTACGACACCAGGAGGTTCTTCGTCTGCTGGTGGTACACGGCTCAGATGCAGCTTGACCAGCTAAAACAACTCCGATCGCCACAAGCTGCGGACGGCTGGTCCGGGTATGGTCCGGATCTTGGTTCGAAGGTTCGTGGTGATGAGCGCTGCTCGCATGTTGCGCTTGTACGAAGATGACGGCCTCGTACTGCTTCGAGAGGCGACGACGGGCCGCAGAAGACTGTCCTGACCGGGCTGCACCAAGGCTGGATCCGGCGCTGGCGGAGGCCAGCGGCGGTTTCTTCGGCCTGGCCCTACAACCGTGGGCGCTGTCCTCGCAGGACCGCGACGACACCGCGTTGAGAATTCGTCCCGTGGGGGCTCGGTTGGCCGAGGCGTCGCGACGGCGGGTTGATCAGTGCCTACCAGTGGCTCCCGACCCTGTGACGCCCCCGGGTCATGGTCGCAGAACCACGGTTCGAAGGGGCGGCGCCGGCGCACTATGGCTGTGAGTGCGCTTCCGCTGCTTTTCGCCATTCGTCGGCAGAGCTCCGCTTGGCGTGACCGGGGCTGTTTCCGCAGGTGAGAGACGGACGGTCACGCGCCGCGTGAGGGCTGGCGGAAAGGGCCGTGGTGAACCGCTTGGGAGCTGAGAAGGGCATTCGCCCAGCTGAGCTGCCTCAGGCTCGCTGCCCCGTGAATTGGCCTGACGGTGTGGGCCCTCCTGGCCTGATGGCGACTCGACCGGGGCGTAGCGCCGTGATGACCCATCAGCTGCTGTCAGTGCCCACTGCTACACCCTTTTGTTGGGATGAGCCGCGCTCCGCGGCCCACCGACGGGAGGGGGAAACATGTCGAAGGTGCCGGACGGGTTCCACCGGGTACGCGGACACATCCGTCGCAATCCGAAGCCCAGGAGCGCCAAGCGCATGAGCGGTTGGATGATTGCCGGCTTACTGGCCGGCGTGTGGCTGTGGGGGCAGGTGTTCGGGTTCAGTGAGTCCACCGCCACGACACCGCCGACGGATCCGAAGCCGGCGGCCAGCGCGACGGCCGACCGCTGATGGGACGGATACGTCTGCGGCGCCCTCGCGGTGCCGCGGAACTGGTCGCAGCGGCTGTAGTCGCCCTGGCTGTGCTCGTCCTGGTGGCGCGGACGGCGGCCACGGCGGTCGGCACACTGAAGGCGGCCTGGCCTGCCCTGCTGGCTCTCGCCCTGCTCACGGGAGCCGTCGCGGCGTGGCGGATCAGGCAGGCGACCACGATGCGGCGTCGGGAGAAGGAGCGGCTGGCCACTCTGCGGATCACGCTCGCGGAGTTCGACACCATGGACGACCGTCACTTCGAGTACGCCCTGCGGGATCTGCTGGTCCGCGACGGCTGGTCGGCCCGCAGAGTGGGTGGCGGCGGCGACCAGGCCGCCGACGTCATCGGTGACCATCCGCAGCGCGGCCGGATCGTGGTGCAGGCCAAGCACACCCGCGTCGGCGGGAAGGTGGGCTCAGCTGTGATGTACGCGGTGAAGGGGACGGCCGGGCCGGTCCACAAAGCCGATCACGCTGTCGTCGTCACCAACGGAGCCTTCACACGCGATGCCATGGCGTGGGGCGACCGACACGGCGTCCACTGGATTGACCGGGAAAAGCTACGGCGCTGGGCCGAGGACGGTGCCGCTCTACACGAGCTCCTCGGATTGTCCGCGCGCTCCCGCCCGAGCCGATTCAGGCGTGTGGCATGACTGGCAAAGATCGTGATCGCTGCCCAAGACGTCTGGAGGTGTGGTGTTCGACGAGGACGGGTCGCTCGACCCGCTGCTGAAGTTCCTGCTGTATGCGGTCATCGCGCTGGCCGTCGGCAAGATGCTCTGGGAGTGGCTCACCGAGGACGTCGGCCAGTGGATCACCGTAGATCTGTGGGGGCTGATAGCCCATCACCCGTGGTGGACCGGGCTCTTCGCGGCCGGCGGACTGCCCATGCTGCTCCTGCTCGGCAGAATCCTGTCATTTCTGTTCGGCGCCGACACCTACGCCAACGTGGACGACACGTTCGCCGCTCCCTCTGGCGATGCGATCGAAGCGGACGCGCTGACCTTCAAGATGAAGCAGCTTTCGTCGATGAGCGCGACGGGTTTCGAGCAGGCGTGCACTGATCTCCTGGCCCGTGACGGATTCCGGCGTCCCAAGCGGGTCGGAGGCGCCGGTGACCTCGGCGTGGACATCACTGCCCGCGATGACGAAGACCGCCTCCTGATCGTGCAGTGCAAGCAGTATCAGAGCCCAGTCGGGTCAGGCCACGTGCAGAAGTTCAACGGGACAGCCCGCCCGCACCACGGAGCCGACCTCCCGATCATGATCGCGCTCAACGGCTTCACGCAGCCGGCGATCGACTTCGCCCAGCATCACCAGCTCATCCTCATGGGCCGCCCGGAATTGAAACGATGGGCCCACGGCGAGCACCTCTACGACGTCCTCGGTATCCAAAGCACGACACAGTGACGCCAGCACACACGCAGCAGAGTCAGTCCCGGGAGCTCCCGCCTATCCGTCGGTGGTCCCTTCTCGGGATCAGTCCGGGGCCCTACCCAATGGGCCCGCGTCGGGATCCGCTTGCCCGCTACCCGGCCTGCAGCGTACGAGCGCTTTGATCAAACGGGCACGCTACGGAGCTACAGGGCCGCCGGTGTCAAACGCCCTTCAGGGTTCCTTCCCGCTCAGTAGCATCACCGGCAGAGTGGGGTGGGAGGCGCACGGGGTGGGGAGCAGCGGTATGGCAGCGGGGGGCCGGCGACCGTCGGCGGAGCGTGTGCGGCAGCGCCGGTGGGCCGTCGTGCGCAGGCGCGTGCACGAGAAGGCGCTGGTCGAGGTGCGCGGCTGTCTGCGGGACTGGGACGACGGCCGTGACGCGGCCCGCGAGGCCAAGGCCGTGGCCGAGACGATCATCGCGCCCGAGTACGAGGGCCGGGTGCTCATCGAGTTGTTGCAGAACGCGCACGACGCGCACCCGGCCAGAGCCACCGACGGACGCATCGAGATCCGGCTGGACGAGGACGAGGGTGAGCACGGCACCCTCTATGTGGCCAATTGCGGCAAGCCGTTCGGCGGCAAGAACTTCAAGGACCTGTGCAGCATCGCCCTGTCCAGCAAGCGTGCCGATGCCGGGATCGGCCATAAGGGCGTCGGTTTCAAGAGCGTGCTGCATCTGTGCGACGCGCCTGAGGTCTACAGCGTGGCCAGGGAGGGGTCCCGGCTCCTCGACGGGTTCACCTTCCGGTTCGCCCGGCTCGACGACTACGACGCGCTCGCCCGGGAGGTGGCGCCCGAACGCGATGGTTTCGCCGACTACTTGAAGGAGAACCTGCTCACGCTGAAGGTGCCGGTTTTCCTGGAGGAGCCACCGAAGACCGTCCAAGGCTTCGCGCGCCGGGGCTTTGTCACCGTCATCCGTCTGCCGCTGAAGTCGGCCGACGCGCGCTCGGCCGCCGGGGCGCAGGTGCGGGAACTCATGGACGACAACGCCCCGTTCGAGCTGTTCCTCGACCGGCTGGAACGTGTCCGGCTGGAGTGGCGGGCCGCGGGGGAGACCCGGCGCAGGACGTATGACCGTCAGGTGGAGGTGCTGCACCACGCCCGTGGCCTGAAGGTGCAGCAGATCACCTTGCGTCGGCGGATGCGTCTGATCGTCGTCTGTGGGAAGGCCGACCCGGACCGCGCACGGGAGGCGCTCGCCGCGTCGATCGAGAAGAGCGGGATGCGACGCGACTGGATGGCCTGGGAGAAGAAGGCCGAGGTACGGGTCGCCGTACCGGTTGGCGATCCCTTGCGGGACGGGCGGCTCTACGCCTTCTTGCCGATGGGCGAGCAGATCTCGGCACCCGTCCGCGGCTATGTCCACGCACCGTTCTTCGCGGAGATGAACCGTCGTTCGTTCAACGAGGCGGTGCCGTGGAATGGCCTGCTGCTCGACACCGTGGCTGAGGTGTGCGCCCGCGCGGTGCTCGCCGCGGCGGATGGGCGGGCATCGGTTCCGCCTGGCGCGCTCGTCGACCTGATGTGCTGGCAGCCCAAGGCACTGGCGCGGCTGACGTCTGCCTTCCAACGGCTGGACCATGGCATCGCCCACGTGCCGTTCATCCCGGTGATCGGAACGACGCCCGGGGCTCGCACCTCCCTGCACCGTGCCCTTCTGTGGGAAGGGAAGGGCGGCTCCACGGTGTTCACCCCGCACGCGGTCGCCGCCACGGGGGTCATGGATCTCCTCGATCCGCATCTGCACCCCATCCGGTTGCGGCGGCTGGCGTCCCTGGCCAGGAGCGCGGGCACGCGCCTCGAACCCCCCACAGAGCGCCTCGCGTCGTGGGCGGAAGGGCTCGCCGGGGCCGCCGTACGTGACATCTTTGATCCCGGATGGTGGGCGGACTTCTACTACGACCTCTCCCAGGCGTTTCCCGACGGCTCGGCCCTGACCGGCAAGCGGATCGTCATTACTTCCCTGTCGGCGACGGCACCGGCCGGCGCGGATGGCGTCTTCTTCGACCGCGACACTCCGCAGGGCGGCTCCCTGCCCACCCTGCCCGACGGCCTGTCCGACCGCCTGCACTTCGTGCACGAGGGCATCGCCTGGTCCGGCAAGGGCCGCAAGCGCAGAGCCCAGGGCCGCAAGTGGCTCAGGACCGCGAACCTCGTCCATGACTACGGCGCCGACCGGGTGCTCGCGGTCGTCGCAGCCGCACTGAGCGCGGACAGCGAGGACAACGGCGTACGCCTGGCCTGCCTGCGCTACGCCTGCGCGGTCTCCCACGCTCTGGAGACGGAGGGCCGCAGGGCTCCCGTCCTGGGAAATCTTCAGGTACTGACCCGGGCCGGCTGGATCGACGCGAGCCGCGCCATGTTCGGGCCGGGATGGCCCGCCGAGCACTCCTCCGTCGACGACACCCTGACCCGATTCCTGGAGCGCGTCCGGGAACTGTCTCCCGTGCTCACCCAGACGGAAGGACGGCTCCTCGTCCGCCCCGACGAGCTGTGCGGTGACGCGATCCCCGTGGAGGCCATGCGGCGCTTCCTCGAACGGCACCACGTCGCTCATGGCCTCCGTCCCCGGTACGAGACCTTCCGCACCAGTGTCAGGGGAGACGCCCTCAACCGGCCCTCCCGTTTCTGGGCCCCGGACCGGCCGGATCTGCTGCCGCAGTGGCGGACGAGCGCCGAGCGCTGGCGGAACCGGCGTAGGGTCGGCTACATCAGCGTGGAGTACCACTCACGCTCCGGTGCCGCGGCCATGCTGCCCGGTCAGGACGACTACGCCGCCTTCTGCGAAGAGGACCGCAGACTCTACGCGGAGCTCATCGTGCACGGCCTTGCCTTCGCCTGGGCCGACTCCGCACTGGAGATGCAGTTCGTACGCCACAGCGATCCCGGCGGGACGCCCTGGCCCACTCCGCTGTCCGCCTTCCTCACCCACGCACCGTGGATCCCGCAGACGGCCGCCCCGAGCGCCACCTCGGAGGGGACCGTGTTCGCCACCGCCGGCACGGCCTGGTGGTGGCACGGCACGCAGTCCCCGCCCCAGTTCCTCGGCGTGGTGCCGGCTTCCTCGCGCAGCAGGCGGTCCGCCAAGCTCGTGGCACGGCTCGGCCTGCTCGGCATCCGCTCCTGGGACGATCCCGGCACCGCGCTCGACCGGCTCCGCCACCTGCCGGACCTGGTGCAGGCCAATGCCCACCTCAGGGAAGGAAGACTCGCGCACGAGATCGGACGGGAGTACGAGAAGGCGTGGGCGCAGCTGCTGCCGGCGGAGGGCGGGACGCGCACCGCTGACGGCGGGCAGCCCGCGACGCCGCGCCGGCTGCTGGTGACCCGCGCTGGTGCCCTCGCCTCGCTGGACCCGGCGGAGACGGACGAGACGGTCTTCGTCCCGGATCCTGACGGGATCCAGAACCGAGCCCTTCTGGGCCGGGTCCCCGTGCCCGTGATCCCGGTACGGGACAGGGCACTGGGCGGCCGGGTCCACGCCTTCCTCCAACGGAGGACTACGTTCGACGTCCAGCGGTGCGGCGAGGCCGCGCACGACATCCAGGCCGACGGATTGCCCCTCCGTGACGCACCGCACGTGCCGTTGACGGAGTACGCGGGATCCTGGCTGCTCACCCTGGTCGCGGCCCTGGTGGAGTTCGACGAGGAACGAGCGTCCCGTCCGGAGCCCGTGGCCGCGGCCGACGTGGCCGGCCTACTGCATCGCTGCGACGTGACCGTGGCCGGCGAGGCCGTCCTCTGGATCGCCGGCCACCGCCTCACCGAGCACGGAGCGGACCGAGCTCTGCTGCACCCGCACCCATACCGGCCCCGTGTGGTCGTCGTGCACGGCGAGCCGCGTACCGGCTGGCGAGTGCTCCGCACCGCTGCCCCCGCCGTGGCTGCCCTCATCGGCGCACCCTACCTCGCAGACCCGCTGTGGAAGGCGCTAACCAAACTGGAGGAACGCGGCCTGAAGACCGACCACGTCCCGGAGGAGGATCTCACGGACGTCCTGGACCTGCGGCCGCACCAACTGCACGCCGTCCTCGCCGAGCGGGCGTCACAGCGTTCCGGCAGCGCGCGGCTTGTCCCCCTGCTCGCCTGCCTCGATCTCGACCTCGCGGAGCAACTGCGGCAACATGCCGACGACTTCTCCGACCGCGTCGCCCTCCTCACCTGGCTCACCGACCGGATCGGCGCACCGAACGCGGAACAGCTCATGCGGTTGCTGGAGGACGACGACCGGGAACGGCAACTGAGCGCCATATCCGTGCCTCTTGCCGACGCCAACCGCGCATGGCGCGCTCTGGGCCTCCCGGAGATCGACAACAGGGACCGGCATGAACGGCATTTCGCGGCATGGCTTCAGCGGAACCGTCCGGCGCTCGCCGAGCGGATCAGGGACGCCTATAGGGACGTCCACCGGTCCGGACGGTCCCTGGCCGGGTACGTGAAGCTGCGCGACCTCTCCCTACTGGCGCCGGACCCGGCCTGGCACACGACGCTGTGGCATCTCTCCGACGAACTCCTCCAAGCCCACGCGGACGCCTGGCTGATGAAACAGCTTCCCGCACCCGCGTCGACGTCACGCCCGCTGAGGCCGCTGGTCGAGGTACGCGAGGCATCCAGCACAGCGGTGCACAAGCAGGTACCACGGCTGCGGCAACTAATCGAGGAATGGGAGCGCCTCCATCCCGCAAGTCGCCCCACGGTGCCGCCCCCCTCCCAGGACGTCCTGCGGGAACTGGACGACGACGGCCTGCTGGACTTCGAAGCCTTGTCCGTGAAGGCATTGATCGCCTGGCTTAGGGCCCGCGGCCACTGGCCCCAAGACATGCCTCCGTCGGACCGGCGCGCGGACCTCGGACTGGCCGCGACACGTCCCCTGGAGCCCGCTGGGAGCGCCGGCGGAGCCACGGGCGGAGGCCGATCCGGAGGGTCCGCACCCGGCCCCCATGTAATGCTGAACGGCAGGCCCGTGTCGGCCCGGTCCGACGACCTGGCGGCGCTCGCCCGCGAGGTGGCCGCAGACCTTACGCCTGAGCAGCGGGCCACCTCGGCCACGTCCGCCACGGCGCTTGCGCCCCGCATTCCGCAGCCACGCACCTCCTCGTCGTCCGGTGCAAGGTCGCACAGCGGTTCGTACCAGGTCCCCGCGAGCGACCAGGACCGGACATTGGCCGTGGGCCTTGCGGGGGAGGCGGCGGTGGCCGCGTGGCTGCAAGAGCAGTTCGGGATCGAACCACAGGACTCTTGGAAGTCCGGCCTGCGAGTCCACGGGCTCGCCGGCGCGCAGCCGGGGGACGACCGGCTCGGCTATGACTTCCTCATCCACGACGGCGACGCGACCTACCTCTACGAGGTCAAGGCATCCACCGGCGACAGTGGCGAGTTCATCCTTGGCGAGTCCGAGGTTCGACGCGCTTCTCGCCTGAGCCGGACGAGACGTACTTCATCGTGTACGTCTCTCACGTCCTCGATCGCGACCGCCGCGACATCACCGTCCTGCCCAACCCATTCGGCGCCCCCGACCTCGCTGGTTACGAACTGGTCAGCACCCAGTTGAGGCTCCGATTCAACCTTGGCTGAATCAACAAATTCGCGCCCGGCTGGCCGTGGGACGACGGAGGTGGCTCGCTCCATACAGGCATGCCCGCCTCGGTCCACGTTGCCGCCGAGTTCCATGAACACCTCGCAGTGCAGGGTCTTCCTTCCTGCCGGCTCGAGCCGCGGATCCTCGGGGTGCGCGTGTGGCCCGGTGACCTTCGCGCACAAGAACAGCGCCATCCGCCGTCCGGGCCTGCTCTCCAAGTCCGGCCGTCGCTCGCTTCACACACGTTCCACAATGGCCGGGACGGCGAGGGAATGGCCCCGTAGCGTTGCCGCGTCCAGCCCTCGTGGCACTATGCCCCGGTCCTCCCAGTCGATCCTGTAGAACGCCGGGCCGGTCACGTTCGCCCACGTCAGGTCGGCATGGGCCGGCCGCCACTCCTCCACCGTCGTGTCGGTCACCTCGGGAAAGACCTTCTGGTCCCTTGGGGCCGATGGGGGTGCAAGCATGCGAATTCAGTGGAGAGCAGCGCCTGCTCCGAGCTGTCCAGGCGGAAAGTCCACCGAATCCAGACATCTGCCGTTCCGCTGTGGCAGATGCTTCGGAGCGGGCATGGCGTCGGGAATGACAGCGGTGCGTGCGGCTCGCTGCTGGGCACGGCTCTCGTGCACCCTAAGCCTGAGTACATTGACAGAGTCAACGCGTAGGCTTCGGTCGCCGGCTGCGCCATGCCTCGGGTGCCTCGTTGCCTGCCATATCCAGCTAGACCATCCCTGAAACGAGAGACCATGGAGCAGCACGATGAACCGGTCACGCTCAGCCTTGCAGGGATCGCGCGGCTTGCCGGAGTCGGTCGTGCCGCCGTGAGTAACTGGAGGCGGCGGCACAGCGACTTCCCCAAGCCGGTCGGCGGCACTGACGCTAGCCCCATGTTCTCCCTGGCGGATGCGGAATCTTGGCTTCTACGACACGGCAAGATCGACGAGTCCTCCAGTGGCTGGGACCGTCTATGGCCGCGGATCGAGGACCTCGGTGACCGAGACGGGATGGCTCATCTACTGGCCTCGGCGGGGGAGCGCCTGGCGATCCCGGCGATGAACCCGCCGTGCGGAGCCCCGGAACCCAGCGCTGCCGACCGGAAGCTAACGGACGAGGTCGTGCGGCTGGCCCTTCGTCAGTCGTCGAAGGAAGCCTTCGCCGTGCTGCTGGATCGTTGGCACGCTGTCCACGTACGTCAGTTGATTGCCACTCCCCGCCAACTGGCCGACACCATGGTGGCTCTGGCGGCCGAACTCCGTGACGACAGTGCGCCGGTGCGTCGGGTGCTGGACCCTGCGTGCGGAATGGGTTCGCTCCTGGCTGCGTCCGGTCGGCGATGGTCGGGCCAGGTACCTCCGCCTGCGCTGGCAGGTGTCGACAACGATGCTGCTGTGGCTCGCCTGACCCGAGCCGGACTGGCTCTGGAGTTCCCGGGCTGCGAGCGACACGTGCAGTCTGGGGACACACTGCTTGATGCGCCCCTGCGGCACGCCTCCCGCGCAGACGTGGTTCTGAGCTATCCACCGTCCAACGAGCGTGCCTGGGGGCACGACGAACTGGCGACCGATCCTCGCTGGACGTATGGCACGCCACCACGGACCGAGCCTGAGCTGGCGTGGGTGCAGCACTGTCTGTCTGTGCTGGAACCTGGGGGAGTAGCAGTGCTGGTCCTACCACCGGGTGTCGCTTCGCGCCGGGCCGGACGGCGAATTCGGGCGGGGTTGGTGCGCACTGGAGCCGTGCGAGCCGTAGTCGCGCTGCCGCCCGGGAGCGCACCGCCGCATGGGGTGGGATTGCATCTGTGGCTGCTGGCGACGCCCCGTGAACACTCCGCCGACGAGGTGACCTTCGTCGACGCTGCGGACTGCCGGACGACCGCGCTCACTGGTCGCGGCATGGCCGTTGACTGGGACGGTCTGCGTGAGCGCACCGTGGCGGCCCTGCGTGGCAATGACCTACCTGGCGTCATGCGGGTGCCGACCGCGGAACTGCTCAGTGACGGGACCGACCTGACGCCCTCTCGCCGTACCGTGACCGAGCGGTCCGTGGGGCCGGTGGAGCTGCGCCGCGCCTGGACCGGCTGGGACAGGGCGCTGATGGACCTGGACGATGCGGCCAAGGCAGTTCGCGAACACGAAGCGAGTGCCGCAGCGCCGGACGACTTCGGCTACATCTTCGTGGGTGATCTGGAGCGTTCCGGTGCTCTGGACGTGATGCCCGGCAAGGTTCTCGCTGACGATCTGATCCAGCAGGGAGCGCATGCCGAGGATGCTCTGCCCGTCGTCACCCCATGGGCCGTACGGGGTGAGGAGCCATGGGTTGCCGCGGCGCAGGCCGCCGAGTTGGAGGCTGAGGGACAGGGGGTTCTGACGTCCTTCGGTGATGTCGTGGTCGTGACCGCGGCCGGCGGATTCGACGTCTGGGTCGAGACGGCCGGACCGCGACTGCTCGGTGCCCACACCGTCCGGCTGCGGACCGACCCTGCGCTGCTCGACCCGTTCTTCCTCGCCGCGTGTCTGAGCGCGCCAGGCAACGATCAGCGGGCAGGGACGCGTGCCTCCTCTTCCTCTCGCGTCGACGTGCGCCGACTCCGCGTCCTGCGCGCGCCGGCGACGCAGCAGCGGCGGATCGGGGAGGTCCACCGCCGACTCGTCCGGTTCCGGGAGGCGGCGGCCGACCTGGGCAGGCACGGTGATGCGCTCTCAGCCATGTTGTCGGGGCTGCTGGCCCAGGGCAGGCTGACGGAGGAGTGAGGGGCCGGGCCCAGGCAGAGGGCCCCGGTTTCCGCGGAGTTCCTCAAGCTGGCGCTGGCAGGCGATCCAGCAGCTTGCGGATTGCCTCGGGCAGCGCCGGGGACACTTCACCTTGCCTCGCGTCCAGAACAAGTTCCTTCACTTCGAGTCCTACTTCTCGGCAGAATTCCACGGTCTGGCGGGATGGTCCTGGCCCGGGCCAGGACGCGAGTTCCTCGGCCAGCTCCAGCCAAGTGTCGGCCACCGCCTGGACCGGGCTCCTTTCCGCGGTCATCACCTGGACCGCGACGAGCCGTGCCCGTGCTCGCAGTTCACCGGTATCC
The DNA here is from genome assembly GCF_042731035.1 of Streptomyces sp. NPDC059895. NCBI lineage: Bacteria > Bacillati > Actinomycetota > Actinomycetes > Kitasatosporales > Streptomycetaceae > Streptomyces > Streptomyces sp. NPDC059895. The sequence continues at coordinate 12,401 of NZ_JBHWKO010000039.1, read as the reverse complement.
GTGCCGGCCGATGCGTCCGCGAGCCGCCTGGCGACATCCCGGCAGATGCGGCCCGCGGAGGCAGTCTCTCCGCGCAGCATCTGAGCACGGGCCACTACGAGGCGCGCGCATTGCACTTCGCGGACCGCCCCAGGGAGGCACTGCTCGGCGCGCAGCAGCATGGCGGTCAACTCGTCGACTGCCTTGCCCGGTTCGCCGCGTTCGATTTCGATCTCGGCCTCGGCGCACAGATTTCGGAGCGCGGACCGGGTGGGACCGCCGACGGGTCGGCGATGCACCCGAGGGCGACGCGGACCCGTCGGCGCTGCTTCCGAGAGCGGGGCCGCAGCGGTCCCCGGGGTGCGATGGGGCAGGGTCGGGTCTGGGTCGAGGGCGGGGCGTGGAGAGGAGTCGCCCGGCGAGGGCAGCAGGGGCCGCCAGATCTCAAGTGCCAGTTCCAGAGGCGGCCGATCGGCGGGCGACTTGGCGAGCATACGGTCCGTGATGTCCACGATCTCGGACGGCAGGCCGGGGACGTCGTCGCTGAGCAGCGGCGGCCGCTCCTCGCAGTGCAGGCGGGCCAAGTCGTAGTCGGAGTGGCCGGCCTCGAAGACCAGCCGTCCAGTTACCATCTGGAACGCGATGCAGGCGACACTGTAGAGGTCGGCCTCCGGGCCCGGGTTCCGTTCGCCGCGGTGGATCTCCGGGGCCATGTAGCCGATCGTGCCGGGCGTCCGTCCGTTGGTGTACCGGGTGGCCGCCGGATCTTTCGGCAGGGCGATGCCGAAGTCGGTGAGGTATACGACGCCGTCGCGTCGGGCCAGCAGGATGTTGGCTGGCTTGACGTCCCGGTGTACCACGCCCGCGCCGTGCACCCGACCGAGCACTTCCAGCAGCGGGACGATCACACACGCCGCAGCCGACAGGGTGGGTCGGTTCCGGGTGAGAAAAGCATGCAGGTCATCGCCGTCGACGTACTCTGTGACGAGGTACGGGCGCGGCGGGGAGAGATCGGCGTGGACGAAGGCTGGCACGCCCCGGCCACCGAAGCGTTGGTGCATTTCGCACTCGCGGTCGAAACGCCGTAGCTCTTGTGGGGTGGGAGTCCGGTACCCGCGCAGGGTGGCCTCCTGATCTCGAGGCCACAGGAACTTCACCGCGACCGCCCGCTCGGCATGCCTGTCGTCGGTCGCCCGATAGACGACCCCCATGCCACCCCATGCGCCTTCGCCGGCGCGGCTGAATCTGCCCGCGAGCTTCTTCCCCGCCGGCCATGGCTCCACCACACACACTCCCTGCCTCTTCTGGCGAACCGTCAGGCAGCAAGCTACAGGAGATTCTTGTGTGCCTTGACTTTGTTCACAGAGCTCTGTCACGGTGATGCCCTCACCGTCGAGACTGCAAGGAGTCGGCACCGTGCAGCCCTGGGACAACCCTCCCGGTACGGTCGGCGTCGGGCGCCTGGCCCGCATCCCGGTCCGTCATCTGCGCGACGAGGAGCCCGGTTGTCCGATGAACCGTGCTCTCAGTGTCCGCCGCGACGTGTTCGCTGCGGAACGGGTTTCGTCCAAGACTCCACGCGAGGATTTCCCGTTCGCGCTCGTGCAGGAACTGCTAGATCAACTGGAGTCCGGCGCGGCGCAGAGCATCGAAGAGGCCATGGAGCGGTGTCACCGGACGCGCTCCCGGTGCCTGCCGCAGCACGTGACCTGGTCGGCGGCGGCCGCGGAGCGTTACCTCGACGCCCGCCGCAGGGACCAGGAAAGCCGCGACGGCGCCGACCTTCCGCGCACGTTCCGCGCCCCGGACGCATGGATCGCGTTCCGCACGCTTGAGGAGCCCGACGAGCGCGGCATCACCGACTACGAGCGCACTGTCTGGGGGAGGCAGTATGTCTCGGACGACGCGAGGCTGCGTGAACTCGTGATTCCCGCGAAAGGAGATGCCAAGGAGCGCCTCCCGCTGCCCGAACTCGCCGCTATCGCCTCAGTCCTGTATTACGGGACTCCGGCCCGCATCCCTTCCTTCGAGCATCACTCCCCAGCCCTCAGGCACCCGGCGCCGCCGCCGCGGCCAGAACGCGTCCGGGTCTACTCCGCCGGCCTCACCGAAGGCCGGGTCCGTCTTCTGCGCACAACGGAGACTGACGTCTTCGCGGACTGGACCGCTGAAGAGATCATGGACTTGCACGAGCAGCATGTCGTGCCCCGGCTCGGCCGTGTCCTCGATGGCCGCGATCGCGTCGCCGGTGCCCACTGCGCGGGTTGCAAGGTGTTACCCGAGTGCTCAACCGTGCCGCGGGCGCCCGCTCTCCTTGTGCTCCCACCTCCCACGCGGCCTCGCAAGCGGCGCACGGTATCGGTGAGCGACCTGAGAGCACACCGCGACTGTCCCGCCCGCTACCACCTGACCCGCGTACTCAAGCTGCCGGCCTCCGTTCAGGAAAACGAGGCCGTCCGCAGAGGCCGGGCCGTCGACGGCTGGCTCAACGCCCGGCACGCCTCGGCGGACGCCTCGCCGTGCCGCGAGGTGCCTCTGCCCGCACACCTGCCCGGCCTCACGGTCGACGAGCTGGCCCCCGCCCTCGGCATGCTCCGGGCCCACCGGGCCAGGTGCCCGCTCGACAATCCGGCGGCGACGCGGTTCCGCCCGCAGTATCGAGTGATGGCCCACGACCCGCAGTCTGACGTCATAGTCATCGCCTCGTGCGATCTGGTCTACGAGGAACGCGGCGGCGTGGTCGTTCGCGAGACCAAGACCAGCGCATTTCCACCGGGCGGCCGGTCCGTCCTGCTGGAGAAGCATCCGCAGCTCGCCCTCTCGGTACTGCTTCTGGCGGCCGGCGTGCTCGGCGGCGATTCGCGACGGTCCCGCGTGGAACTGGAGATCCTGCGCCCGGACGGGGTGTCCCTTGAGGAGTTCGATCCGGGCGGTGAGGCCACGGTCGAGCACGCCCGTACCGTCCTTGCCTCGTACACCGTGCCTTGGTCCGCCGAGACCCGCTACGACGCGGTGCCCCGGCCCGGTTACGACTGCGCGGGCTGCGAGGCACTGTCCTGGTGTGCCACTGGTAAAGAGCGCGTGGCTGACGCAGGTTGAGGGAAGTTCCCGTTGTCTCCGTCATGTTGCTCGTCGCACCACCTGGAGTGGAAGCCATGCCTGCGAGTCCCCTTGCCACCTTCGATTCGTCCGCCGAAACGCTCGATGCCTGGGCTGCCCATGACGGTGTGCCGCTGCTGGCTACGGTGGCCCGGGCCCTGTGTGTCCTGGACCACACCACTGGGTTGGATGCCTTCTGCCTTCCGTACCCTCCCGTCGTCCAACTCGCCCTGGACCGGGCGGTTGTCGCCTGGCTGCGCGGCGGACTCCGGCCACCCGCCTCACTTGCCGAACTCGTCCAGCGATGTGCCGACATCCCGTTGGAGGACTGGCCGCTGTCGCTGCCGTCGGACGCTGTCGGCCCGGACGACGTTCTGCTCGACCCGTACTCGCATCGCCCCACTCAGTTGTGCCATGAGTGGAGCGAATGGGAACGTTCGGCGTCCGACCCGGCTGTGCGGCATCGCGATCAGCAGGTGATGCGGACCGCTCTGGACCGCTGCCGTAGCCACGGAGAGGAGGACACATACACCGAGTTCCGTAGCCTTTTGGTGCGGCGGCCGGTGCTTACCGCCCAGGAACTCTTCGCCTTGCACGGCGACTTCACGCTGGAGCCGGTCTGGGAGCTCATCGACCTGATCTACCCGGAGGTCCCTCTTTCCTGGAGCCGGGACGGTTGTTACGCGGTGTGCGGTCGCTGCGGAACATTGCTGACGCCGCTTGCGGGCGGAGAGTGGTGGTGTGAGCGGGATCGCTGCCGACGGCAGGGAGACCCGCCGGTCGGCCGTCTGATCGAGGCGGCTCACGCCGGCACTTTGTACCAGCTGGAGCGCCCGCTGCGCCGACACGTCACCGGGCCGGGACTGGCTGAGGTGGAATTGGAGGACCGGCTCACCGGTCTGGGCCTCGACGTCACCATGTGGCCGGGTTTCGACTCCTACGACCTGCTGGTGGTCTTCCCCGACGGCCACCGCTGGGCTGTCGACGTCAAAGACTGGGCGCACCCGGCCTTCCTCGGCCGAGCCGCCCGCCCCGTGCGGCCCGAGCCTCCGTACGACGAGGCGTTCTGGGTGGTGCCTGTCTACCGGGTACGCGAACGCCCCGGCTATCAGCAGGCGTTTCAGCGAGCTCGGCCCGCAGCGGCTGCTGCCGTACGCCTGCTCACCGACGACGAATTGATCCGGGCTGCCCGGCAGCGGCTGGCCGAGTCGCGCCGTGGCACCCGCGCCGAGAGCCAGGAGGGCACAGATGCGTGATGAGAAAGCCTGGTGCGGGGCTGTAGCGGGGGAGTTGCGGGACGAATGGCCCGAGGCCGGAGCCCCGGACGGGTTTGGCCCCGTCGAGTTGTGCCGCGTCGAGCTGGGGCTGCGGCTGCTCGAACGGCTTGCCCCTACGGCGGATGCCGTGGATGCCTATGCACTGTTCGGCGGTTACCCGTTCGCGCAACACGCCGGGCTGGCGCAACATCCGTGGCAGCGCACGGCCCTCGCCGCCGCCCGGCACCTCCTGTGGCCGCTGCGGCGGCGCGCCTGGCGGCAGGCGCTGGACGCCTACCGGTCGGTCGCCAACAGGCTGCGGGCTTACGAGCTGCCGCCAGTCGGAACCACCGGCGGTCCCCGACCCGTGGTGCCGATGGTGGCCGGGCGACGGATGGACATCTACGACCAGGCCCTCAGCCGGCTGCCGGACCTGGTCACCCGTGCCCTCAAACCGGCCCCGGCAGGGACGAGTTCCTTCCAGGAACGCCGCCGCAACGCCTCGGTTACCATTCCCGAGGAACTCGTCCGCGCCAACCCACCCGGCCACGACCTTGCCGCAGGACGGCCCGGGGGCGGCGAGCCCCTCAGCGTGTGCCGCGCCGAACTGCGCGCAACGGCCCGGTGGATGGACGAGGCCGAGCGCGAGGCGGAGGTCCCGCATCCCGGTCACTGGGAACAGCGGCTGGAGGGGGTCAGGTTCGCGCCCCGGAATGCCGCGGGAACGGACTACACCGAGGCCGACGAGGTCGAACTGGCCGGCATGGTGCACCTAGCCGGCATGGTCGGTGCCGGCAAGAGCACGTTCATGATTCTGGTGGCCGTGTGGGCCGCCCGGCGCGAGATCCCGCTGCGCACCACGCTCGTCGTCGGAGACGTCGCCGAACAGCTACGGCTGTGCAGTCTCTTCGAGGCACTCGACATCGCCGTCGCGCCGGTGCTCGGCACCACGACACGCGAGCAACACGTCCAGCGGCTGCACCGGCGGCTCTCCGCCCGAGGATTCGATAACCTCCTCGACCACGACGACCCCGGCTTCGACCTGCTGAGCACCGCCTGCGCAGTGAGCGGTCTGCGCGGCGTCGACGGCGATCCGCTGCAATACCGCGACGCACCATGCACCCGGCTGCATCCCGAGCCACAGCGCGGCCCAGCGGAACCGGAATCGGTCGTCCTGGAGCATTGGACTCCCGACCGGAGGAACACCGCACCCCGCCAGGCCCACGCCCCTGACCGCCTGCCCGGTCGCCCGCACGGTTGCCCTCTGTGGGCCGAATGCCCGCGCCACGCGGCTGCCCGCGCGCAGGTCGACGCTCTGATCTGGGTGGCCAACCCGGCCAGCCTGGTACAGAGCCAGGTGCCCGCGCAACTCAACGACGAGCGGCTGCGCCAGCTGGAACTGGCGTGTCTGCGCAGCGACCTGATTTTCGTGGACGAGGCAGACAGCGTCCAGATGGCACTGGACCGCCTCTTCACCCCCTCCGGCACGCTGGTTCGCCCCGACACCGACTCCTGGCTCGACCAGCTGAACCGTTACAAGATCGAGGAGCTGAGCAGGCGCGCCCGCCTGCCGCTGACCGACGGCCAGGTCGCCCAGTGGAACCGGGCACTGGGAACCGTCACCCTTGCCGTCGATCCGCTCTGCGCTCTGCTGATCAAGGACGAGAACCTCCGGGAGTGGGCTGATCCCGCCTACTTCAGCCCGTGGACCCTCCAGCAGAGTCTGCTCGACGACCTGTTCCGCGATGTGACCCGGCGCCACCGCGAAGGCGAGCAGTACCAGGTGGAACGGGAGGCGTCCGCCGCGGCCGACATGGCTGAGGACAGCGCTGACCTCTACGAGGGCTATGACGACGTGGCGCACGAGCCGGGCCCCTCCCCGCACCTCGCGCTCTCCCCGGCCCGCCGCCTGCTCGAGGCAGCCTGGGATGCCTTCCGCGACGATCCGTTCGGAGAAGGCGACGCCGCCGACCCGCTCACCGGCGTCTTCACCGACACGGCCGACGCCCTCCTGCACCACATGGCAGCAGGCCGCACGAGGGATCGGGTGCGTGAGCTGGCCGGTCAGCTCGTCGACCGGGTGACGGAGGAAGTACGAGCCGAACAGCCTGCATTCACCACGCCCCCGCCCGAGCCGACGAAGGACTGGTGGGACGTCCTATGCCTGCGGCTCTCCTTCCTCCTGCTGCTCAGCACCCTCCACCACAGGCTGGAGCGACTCACCTTCCTATGGCCGCACGTGGAGGCCGCCCTGCGACTGGACTCCCAGGGCAGGGAGTTGGCCCGGCGCGTCCCGCTGGACTACGCCCCGCTGGTTCCCGAGGCGCCCATGGGCAACATCCTCGGCTACCAGTACCTCCCGGACGGTGAGGAACGCGACGACGCCGGCCGCCGCGGCGGCACCCTGCGCTTCTTCCGGTGTGCCGGAGTCGGGCGCGAGCTGCTGCTGAACCTGAACAGCCTCGGCGCCGACCCGGCCACCGGTCGTGGCGGCCCGCACGTCGTGTTGATGTCCGGTACCAGCTGGGCCGGCGAGTCCAGCCGCGCCCACGTCCGCGTCCCGGTGAGCCTCGTCCTCAAGCCCACCGACGTGTCCCTGGCTGCCGTGGCCCGAACCTCGTTCGCCACCCGTTTCCTCTACGACCGGGACGAGCGCCCGATGAGCCTCTCCGGCACACCGCCGCGCGACCGGCTCGCCCAGGCGGTCGCGATGGCCCGGCGGCTCGGCGAACCGGGCCCGGGCGGCTCTTCGGTGCTGGGTCAGGAGATCAGCCGTATCCCTGAGACGACGCGGCGGAGAGCGCTGATCCTCGTGGGCAGTTACCGGGAAGCCGCTGCGGTGGCCGAGGCACTGCACCGGTTCGACGCCTGGCGCGGCAAGGTGAGCGCGCTGATCCCGGACGACGAGGCCCGCGGCAGCGGCGTACCAGCCGGCACCGCCCCCGGGCAGCAGGACGAGACTCCGACGACACTACGGCGTGGCGACGTCGCCCGCTTCGCCGACGATGACACCGCAGAAGTCCTGGTCGCTCCGCTGCTGGCCGTCGAGCGTGGCCACAACATCCTCAACGAGGAAGGCAAAGCGGCCTTCGGCACGGCCCTGTTCCTGGTCCGCCCGCACCCCCGCCCCGACGACCTCGACCTGTCTGTCTTCGCGGTCAACGACTGGCTGAGCGGCATGCTCCGCGACCAGCCGCGCCGCGACACCCTCGACGGCCCGCACACGCTCACCGAACTCATGGAGAAAGCGGGATCGCTGGACGAAGCGGCCGGAGCCCTGCGCCAACAGGGCCGCCGCGAATGGCGTCGGCTGCTCAACCGCAGGTACGCCTACAGTTCACTGCCCGCCTGGGAGAAGCGCGCCTTCGCCTGGGACCAACTCGTCACGCTCTGGCAGGTCATCGGCCGTCTGGTGCGCGGCGGAGTGCCCGCCCGGGTGGTGTTCGTCGATGCCGCCTTCTCGCCTCGCCTGGCGAGACAGCTCGCACCCGGCAGCACTGGCCAACCGTCCTCCGGGACTGATGTGCCGGGCACCGACGGCCTGCTCCACGCCCTCGCCGGCATCCTCGACCCATACCTGACGGACGGACCCGACATCACCCCGCCCCACCCCGACCCGTCTGCTCGCTCTCTGGTCCGTCTCCTGTACCAGCCGTTCTACAACGCCCTCCGCACAATGACCCATCGCTGACTTCCCGACTCTGCTCGCGAGGAGCCGTCCCATGCCACCCGTCTATCGCTCCGCCCGCACCACAGCCTGGCGCCCGGCCGACGCCTTGGCCTCTCACACCGTGCCCTACCGCGTCCTGCCCTTCCCCGAGCAGTGGCGGGACGCCGTCCTGACTCTGTGCAACGCGCCCCGGGCGGCAGCGGGCAAGGAGCCGTGGAAGACAGCACCGACCTGGCGCCTGGAACAGGTCCTGCAGGCTTTCGCACCCGACGTCCTCGCGCTGCCACGCCCCTTCTACGACCGTGACCCGGGCGCGCCAGCCCACTGGCTGTGTGCGCCCGCCGACCTCCCCGACCCGCTCCCCGGCCCTGTCCTGGACACCGTGCTCAAGCACTGGCTGCGTGACTTGCGGCCCGAGCCCGAGTACCGCGGCCTGCTGAAGGAGACCATCGCAGAACTGGCCGCCCATCCGCCGCGCTGGGAGACCATCCACCATGAACTCCTGCCGCGTGACGTCCCGACCGATGGCGGCACCGCACGTCCGTCACCGCACCAATACAGCCTCAGCCCCGACTGGCTGGCCCGGCGGATCCTCGCGCTAGGCCCGTACCCGTACGACGGTGGGCAGCTCATCTTCCGGGCCATGCCACGTGGACCACGTGACCAGGGTGCCCAACTCGTCTCCGAACCGATCCGGTTCCCCGGGCCGGACGAGAAGCAGGACTCCTGGTGGTCGGTGACGCTGTCGATCACGCTCCAGACCGTGCCGTTCGACCCGCTGCCGCGCTTCAACCTCCGCTGGTCGGTTCGCCGCTGGGCCACTCGTACCAACGCCAAGACGGGTCGGTTGCGCCTCCCGTGGGGTGCGAGCACCACCGTCCTGCTGCGTCCGCGCAGGCCGTTCCTGCCGGGCACGCCCCGCAGCGAGCGGTTCGCCGTCGCCGCTCTGGAGCGCTACTGGGACAAGGACATGGGTGAGAAGGGTGACTTCGCCGACCGGTGGCGCGCGGGCGGCCCCGCAGCGATGCTCGCCGGACTGCCCCTGGGCGAGCCCTTCCCGGACGCCGACGCGATCCTGACCGACCCCGCGTCCTGGCTGCGCGACGATGCCCGAGCCGGCATTCTGTACCGCACCGCTATGGGGCGGCACGACGTAGGCCCCGGCTTCATGGCACACCAGCTCTCACAGCTCACAGCCTGGGCGGAAGGCGCCCTCACGTCCGAACTGCGCCGCGCCCCGGACCTCGCGCTGATCGATCGGGGCACGCCCGCGAACACCCCCAAGGGCGACAAGGAGACGGTCGAAGCGGAACGGTGCGCTCAGCGCCGGCTGGCGACGGCCTACGCGCTGGACGCTCTCGACGGCGTAGCGCGCCAGGGCGGCGCTCCCGTGCTTGAGGCACGGCTGCTGTGGCAGTCGCCGCGGCTGCGCGACGCCGCTTTGGCCTCCCTCGGCGAGCTTCTGGGCCTCAAGGGCGACGGCGGGTCCTTCACCGCACAGCAGTACGACGACGCCACGGCCGGCGCGCCGGTCGTGCACGAGTGGTCCGCTCCGGAGCTGACCGTGCGGGTCCGCTGCATGCGCCCGCTCGTCGCGCTCAGTGACCGTACTGCCGACAGCCTCCTTGCCCCGCTCGACCTGCCCACGGGCACCCATATCAAGGACGTCCAGGTGACCGCCGCGACAGTGGCCCGCCGCGACAGCGCCGCACAGTGGCTGGCCGCGGAACGCACCACCGACGCGCCGGCCCTCGCCCTGGTAGAGATCGGCCGCGCCGCGTCATATCCAAGCAGACTGCACGACCCGAAGTTCGCCATGCGACTCGGCTGTGCCAAGGCAGGCTTCGTCACACAGTTCACCACAGTGCCCGAAGCAGGCGACGAGAACGGCAAGGGCGCGGAAACAGCGTCCAGCCTGCGGCACCGCACGCTAAGTGCCTGGAACGACGGCCTGCGGCAGCTCGGCGCGCGCACCCTTCCCCGGCTCGCCGAGGACGACGGACTGCCCGACGGACTGCGGCATGCCGCACTGTGGATGGTCCGTAAGAACCGTACGACCCGGAATCGCTGGGCCGCGTACCTCCCGGTCGGCGTCATGATCACCCCCGATCCGGCCGGCACCGACGCGGCCCGTGTCGAAGGCTGGGACCCCGAGGCACGCTCCGGCGCAGGCGCCTGGGTCCCCTACCCCGAACTCCTGCTGAGGCTGACCACAAAAGCTGAGGTCAAGCCCGTTCTGCCCAGCCAGCGCGGCTCACAGGACGACGAGGCCGACACCTCGGAGGTGCAGACGGAAAGTGGGACCGGGCGCCCGAACCGCTACCAAGAACGCGAACGGCAGCGCCGTGAGGCCGCCGAGTGGCTTCAGGGTCTGCGTGCCTCCCTACGCACCGCACCAACCGTCCTGTTCGCCGAGGCCCACAACGCCCGCTCGCACTGGACCTGGCTCCAGGACGGCCGGATCGAACGGGATCGCCTGCAGGACGGCCTCGCTCCCGCTCGTCGCCTCGACCCCGACCTGCGGATGGTCCGGGTCCGCGCAGGCGCCCGGAACGAAACTCCGCAGTGGTGGGGGAGAGCCCCGGAGGGCAAGGCGAACGGCATCCAGCAGGGCTTGTGGGTGCCAGAGGATGCCGCTGAAGACGCCCGCGTGTTCTTCAGCACGACGGCCAAGCCCGTGCAGTTCAAGCACGCGGCGGTGACCGCCGACAAGCTCTCGCCCCGGGCGATCGCTCAGGGCAAGCGCAAGGGTGAACCCACCATCGACACCGGCCAGGCGGCCTGGATGCCGGGGCTGCTGGAGATCGCCGTCGTCGGTTGCCATCGGGACGACGGCGACGACCCGAGGTCCCTCGCGCTTCTCACCCATATTCTGCGCCAGCCCCCGGACTACGATCAGGCCCTTGCCCTGCCCCTGCCACTTCACCTGGCCGGCCTGGCACAGGAGTACGTACTGCCGACACCGAAGGACGACGAGGCGGAAACGGGAGACACAGGGGCCGCGGTCCAATCCGGCGCTTCAGACGATTTGGATGACGCGCAGGACGCATCGCCGGTGGAACAGCCTGTGCCGAACTTGGAGTTGGAGGCACTCGACGTCGACACTGAAGGGCAGCTGCACCTGTTCGAAATGTAGGTCTGGCCGTATTCGGTGGTGACGGTGGGTAGCCATCGCTGATCATGACCGTTCAGTCGCTGTGCCATACGGCCGGTGGCCGCCGCGCCCAGGGCCGCGGCCACGCTCACGCAGTATCCGCCCCCACAGACCAGATTTTGCTGGGTAGGGTGATCCGTGTTGCCGCGGGGCTCGGCACCGAGTCAGGAGCGGGGGTGGGGACGGGTGTCGATACCCGCACTGCAGGCCATGGAGCGCGCCCGGGCCGCCGGAGGCCGCCTTGTGGACTTCACTCAGCGGGAGAGCCGCGGCATCGGACAGGTGTGCCCGTGGGACTTGGTGGTAACCATCGGGCCGGTGCCCGAGGACCTTGACGCGGCAGCCTGGATCATCGCCGACGAGATCATGCGGGCCCGCACCGACCTGGACGACCTCGCATACCGGCTCTGGCGCGACAGCGCCCTGGCCGGCACCCCGCTGACCGGCCCCGATCGCGCCCACGTCCTGCTCTACGCCGGCCCGGTATTCGAGGCCAACGACACCACCGGCATTACCGGCTACGTAGGCGAGTGGCTCTGGTATCTCTCCACCCGCGACCTTCCCCCCGAGCCGGGGCGCAGCGTGGAGATCCTGGACCCGCCCTCATCGACGGTGACGGACAGCGGGCCGGACGGGCTGGTGATCCACCGAGTGCCCGGCAGCGAGCTGGGGTTCGTCTTCCGGTTGTGGGAGATGAAGAAGTTCACCGCGGAAAAGACGAAGCCGAGCGACACGATCCGCAAGGCATGGCAGCAGTTGAACACTTGGGGGGCGCGGTACCTGGGTCAGATCTCGTGGGGAGGCCGGGAGCTGGCCCCCGACACCCGGGAGTTCGTTGCCTCAATAGCTCGGCAATGGGTGGACGCGAAGGCGTCGGGGAACGGCGGGGTCAGCATCGCTCTCGACGCCGAATACATCCCGGACACGGCCTTCGAGCGCTCGCACCAGCACTTCACCACCCACACCCACCCGGGCGCGCTGCAGGGCGTAGTGGTGGCGATCGAGGATCTTGAAGACTTCGCGAAGGACGTGAGGAGGTACGTGTGGAGCGCACTCTAGACTTGGAGGTACTCGCGTCCGCGCTCGGCGAGCACCGGGCGGGCGGGGTGCTGCCCAGCGCACGGGACCTGCTGGCGGCGATGACCGAGCTAGTAGGACTCCGTTAGGTTGCTCTGGCTCTTGGGTTCTGGCTGGTGGCGGAGGTTCTGGGCAGGGGGCGGTGGCAGGTGGTGCAGGTGCCGGT
>NZ_JBHWKO010000038.1:0-80394 GCF_042731035.1 Streptomyces sp. NPDC059895 | reverse complement strand
ACTCGACCTGCTCCATCGTCAACGCGTCAGCACACAGTCGTATCAACGACCACCTGATACACCCCGTCACGCCAGATGCGGTTGCAGTACTAGCCAGGACGGCTAGCCAGGACCTGTCGGCCCAGGACAGGCCTAGGACGACGGCGGCAGGCACTCCTTCGCCGGCGGCCTGCCCTCCGGCCACGCGACGCGCACGAAGCGGGAGCCGCCGTCGGCGTGCAGCTCCACGATCGGCACCGCCTTGTCGTACGGGTTGCCGTGCACGTCCAGGCAGATCCAGCCGCTCGCGCCGTCGACCCGCAGCGAGCCCTTGACCTGCGGCCACTGGAGTCCGACGTCCGCCAGCGGCGGGACGGTGGCGCCGTCGGGCGTGGCCTCGCGGATGCCGTGCACGGCCAGCCGCAGCGCGTCGTAGGCGATGATCAGCTGGCCGTCGTCCAGCGCCGTGTCCCCGATCGGGCCGACCGGTGCGCGGGTGCTGCGGGCCAGCAGGCCGGTCAGCGTCCGCGCGTCCGCCGCCGAACCGCCGGGCGTCCCGGCGGGCGCCGTCGCCCAGGCGTCCGGGTGGGCCAGGGCGGTGTAGCGCACGGAGAGGCGGTGGGTGAGGGCGGTGCGGTCGAGCTTCTCGTCGCCGGTCAGGTAGGAGCCCTCGTCGCCGGTCAGCAGCGTGAACGAGCGGTCCTGGCAGCCGCGGACGCCGAGCGCGTTGATGAACTGCCGCAGCTGGGTGTGGCGGCCGGCGAACAGGATCGTGTCCGTCTCCGGGGAGGTGTCGCACACCAGATGGGTGATCTGCCGGAACGTGTTCGCGGTCGTGCCCTCCTGACTGCGGTCGGCGGGCGGGGTGAACGGCTGCGGCTCGTACGGCGACCCCTTGATCAGCGACGCGAACGACCTCTGGAGCGTCCGCGTGTACGGGTCGCCCGGCTTGTCGTACACCAGCAGCGCCCGCCCCGCGCTCACCTTCGCGAACGACGCCAGGGCGCGCGCCTCGTCGGTGTTGGTGGGGGAGACCCGGGCCAGCCCCGGGAAGGGGTCCTCGCCGCCCGCCCCGTTGGCGAGGTCGTCCGCGGTGATGGACGCGCCGACCACCGGGATGCCCCGCCGGGTCAGCTCCGCCACCGCCTGCTTGTTCCGGTCGGTGCTGGTCCCGACCCCGGCGACCGCCCGCAGCCGGTCGGCGCCCCGCGCCATCCGCTCCAGCCGGTCCACCAGCGGCTCCCAGTGCTCGCTGGTCGCCCCGGGGTTGGCGAGCACCAGCCGGATCGCCGGGGCCTGGCCGTTGGAGGTGTGGTTGGCCTGCCACTGCGCCAGATAGGCCCCCTGCACCTCGTGCAGGATGTCGCTCAGGGTGGACGGGTTGGTGGCGGTGTACGGCAGCATCAGCGCCACCGTCACGTAACTCCCCTTCTCCAGCCGGTCGTTCTCCCGGTCGATGGCCCGCGCCACCTCCCGCAGCCGCGGCCGCCCGAAGTCGTACGCCGTCGACGTCACGCCCACGCACTCGTCGCTGCCCTCGGGCCGCTCCACCCCGGGCGCGCACGAGCGGTCCACCCGCGTCACCGCCCGCACCGCGACCACCGCTCCCGCCACCAGGGCCGCCGTCACCAGCAGGGCGACATAGCGGTAGAGGCGGATCTCCCAGACCTCCCGCAGCCACCGTACGAACGGGCTCCGCACCCTCGCGCCACCGCCACCGCCACCGCCGGTGCTCGCCATCACGCCTCCCCGTCGCCGTCGTCGGATCCGTCGTCGGCCGGTGTGCGCAGCGGGCGGCCCGCCCGCGCGTCGCGGGGCCAGGCCCGGGACGCCGCGAACAGCAGCGCGCCCCCGGCGGGCCGCAGGTCGGACAGTTGCAGCAGTTCGAACTCCAGCCGCCCGCACACCCTCGGATCGGGCAGCACCAGCGGGTCGGTGACCTGCCACACCGCGTGCAGCAGCCGCCGTACCCGCAGGTGCAGCAGGGCGTCCACGCCCTCCGGCGGCCGGTGCGAGGCGTCCGTGCGGCCCAGCGCGATCGCCGCCCGCCGGTCGTCGTGGCCGGCCCCCTCCCCGCCCTCGTCGTCGGGGGTCCGGAAGCAGGGCGCCGACGCCAGGAAGCACAGCGTGTCCAGCCAGGCGCGGGTGTCGAGCGCGGGGAACGTGTCCCGCAGATGGGCGACCGCGTTCGCGGTCTCGCCGAGGGCGAGCTCGTGGGAGAGCCGGTAGCGGGCGCGGTCCGGGTCGCGGTCCGGGTCGCAGTCCGGGTCGGCGCCGCCCGCGCCGTCGGGCTCCGCGTAGTGCCGGATCAGCGTCTCGTGCACCGCGCGCCAGCCGCTGTGGCCGGGATCGCGGTGGTACAGCCGCAGCAGCAGCAGGGTCCGCACGAACGGCTCGCCCACGAAGTGTCCCGGCGCGGACGGCAGCCCCTCCTCGGCGAGCCGCACCCGCAGCGACCGTACGCCCGAGGAACCGAAGTCGTCCGGCAGGTGGGCGGCGGCCAGCGCGACCGCGGAGTCGTGGTCGTGGGCGGCGGCCAGCACGGTCAGTTCGTCGAGCCGGTCGGCCGGGACGAGACGGCGCAGCAGCTCGCCGTAGGCCGGGCCGCCGTCGGCGCCGCCCTCCTCCGGCCGGACGTCCGAGGTGAGCAGCCGCCCCAGGGAGGCCGCCCGCCCGGGGTTCTGACGGGCGGCGGTGGCGAGCAGGACGATGCCGAGCGGGTTCCCGCCGGTCAGCCGGTGCGTGGCGTGCGGCAGCCGGGGCGGTACCTCGATGTCGTCGCAGACCGCGCCGACCATGTGCAGGGTGTCGTCGGGGGACAGCGGCGACAGCGGCACCAGCAGCGCCCGCGAGGACGGCGAACTCCCCGGCTCCCACTCGGTGGCCCGCGCCACCTCCGGCAGCCCGCGCCGTACGGCGTCCCCCAGCGCCGGATGCCCGTCCCCGCGCACGGTCGCCACGCACACCACCTGGTCGGCGATGCCCTCCGCCCGGTCCCGCAGCACCGCGTCCAGCAGCCCGGGACCGGGGCCGCCGCGCGCGTTGTCGAGCAGGACGACCGGCCGGCCCAGCCGCCGCAGATGCGAACCGAGCCCCGTGTAGGCCTCCGCCAGGTCGGCGAGCAGCGCCCGCACCAGCCAGCGCTCGGCGTGCCCGCGCGAGGTGTCACCGGCCCGGAAGTTGCCCGCGAGCAGCAGCAGGCCGCGCTTGGCGTTGCCGCCCGCGTTCGGGTAGGTGCGGTACCACTGGGACGGCTTCTGCTCCTTGTGGGAGGTGAACCCCTCCGACAGCGCCTCCAGCGTGGCCTCGATCGCCGCCGCCACGAACGGGCCCTGGCCGCTCGCCGCCCCGATGACCCGCGCGGCCACCCGGGCCGCCCACCGCCCGGCCATGCCGAACCGGGAGGCCCGTTCGTTCAGCAGCAGGATCCGCACCAGCTCCCGCCGGATCCGCTCGGAGTCCGCCCGCCCGCTCCAGTCGCTGGCCCGCACCGCCACCAGGCCGGCCGTCAGCCGGGGGAAGGTGAGCTGCCCGGCCGCCTTCACCGGCTCCGTCAGCTGCTCGGCGAGGACCAGCAGCGCCTGCCACACCGGCGACCAGGACTCCGGGCTCTCCTCGTGCGGCGGCCGGGCGAACTGCTCGTCCTCGCAGTCGATCAGCGCGACCGGGGTGCGCCGGCGGGCCTCACCGCCCCTGGTCCGCTCGGTGTAGGCCGCCCACACCTCCCCGAGCACCGCGCTCTTGCCCAGGCCCCGGCCGCCCGACAGGACCAGCACCGGGAGCGAGTCGGGGTGTTCGACCTTGACCGCGTGATGCTCGTAGGGGCGCAGTCCGACGAGCCGCGGCACGAGACCGGCCGGCTCGACGTCGAACAGCGCACCTCGCCCGTACAACCGTCTGTGCACCGCACCTCCCCCGTGGCCGGTCCTCAACGCCAGGGTAAAGAGGGAGAGTTGGTGTGTGCCAGAGCGTGTGATGTCCGTTGGGTCACGAAAGTGCCGTCCATGGCCTCATGGGCCTCAAGGGCCGCGGTGGTGGAGGGCCGCCGGCCCGCCGGTGGCGGTGCGCGGGTCAGACGCCGATGTCCTCGTGCCACAGGGCCGGGTTCCGCCGGACGAAGTCGCGCATCATCGCCACGCACTCGGCGTCGTCCAGCAGCACGATCTCCACGCCGTGCTCGGCCAGCCAGTCGTGGCCGCCGTGGAAGGTGGTCGCCTCGCCGACGACCACGCGGGAGATCCCGAACTGGCGTACCAGGCCGGAGCAGTACCAGCACGGCGAGAGGGTGGTCACCATCGTGGTGCCCCGGTACGACCGCTGCCGGCCGGCCGCGCGGAACGCCGCCGTCTCCGCGTGCGTCGACGGGTCGCCGTCCTGCACCCGCCGGTTGCGGCCCCGGCCCAGCGGGGCGCCGTCGGGGCCGAACAGCGCGGCGCCGATCGGGATGCCGCCCTCGGCGAGACCGGCGCGGGCCTCCTCGACGGCGGTGGCGAGCCAGGCGCGTGCCGTCGCCTGATCCATGGGGTTCCTCCTCCGCACGGTGGGCCTGCGTCACCTCACTCTGCGGTGGCCGCGCCGCTGGGGCAACGCGCCGCCCCGGCGGGGGCGTACGGAACGGGCGGGCCGGGCCCGCGCACAGCCCCGTCGGCGGGGTCCGGGGGTCCGGGGGGTCAAGTACCCTGTGCCGATCGCCGCCGAGGAGGCGGCAGTTGCGTCCGGGTGTGCGGGAGGAACGGTCATGGTTGCTGCTCCGGTTCTGGAGGAGCTGCGGGAGGTCTGCCAGCCGCAGGCCAAGCTGGCGAGCCGCAACGGCGAGCACTGGGCGGGCCGGCTGTACATGCGGCGGATCTCCCTGCGGTTCACCCGGCACCTCGTGCGCACCCCGGTCACGCCCGACCAGCTGACCTGGACGATGGTGGTGTGCGGTGTCCTGTCCGGCGCCGCGCTGCTGGTCCCGGGCCTCACGGGCGCGGTCCTGGCCGCCCTCCTCATGCAGCTCTTCCTCCTCTTCGACTGCGTCGACGGCGAGGTCGCCCGCTGGAAGGGGCAGAACAGCGCGACCGGCATCTACGTCGACCGCCTGGGCGCCTACCTCGCGGACGCGGCACTGATGATCGGCTTCGGCTTCCGTGCCGCCGAGTCCGGGTTCGGCGGCTGGGCGGGTTTCAACGGCTGGGTCTCCCTCGGCCTCGCGACCGCGCTCGGCGTCGTGCTGCTGAAGGCCTCCACCGACCTGGTGGACGTGGCCCGCGCCCGCCGCGGTCTCGCCGTCGCCGACGACGAGGCCGCCGCGCCCCGCTCGCAGGGCGTCGCCTCGGTCCGCCGCCTCGCCGCCGCCTTCAAGATCCACCGGGTGACCAACGGCATCGAGGCCTCGCTGGTCCTGCTGGCCGTCGCGGTCGCGGACGCGGTCACCGGCGGCGTCGAGCCGACCCGCTGGGCGCTGGCCGCCATCGCCGCGATCACCTGGGTGATGGTCCCGGCCCACCTGCTGTCGATCCTGTCGTCGTCCCGGCTGCGCTGAGCGGGCGGCCGACCGGCCCGACGGTTCGCCCCCGCCCGGGCCGTCCGTCAGGGCTCGTTCAGGGCTCGTTCAGGACTCGTTCAGGGCTCGTTGAGGACTCGGTCAGGGCTCGTCCCGCTTCGGGCCGTCGTCCCCCCGCCGGTCCTCGTCGAGGGACTTCAGGAAGTCGGGGTTGTCGTCGGGCGCGACCCACCGCCGGGTCGTCCCGCCGCCGCGCACCCCGGACCAGCCCTCGGCGGCCGGGCTGCGCCGCTTGCCCGCGATCAGCCAGGAGATCGAGCCGACGAGCGGGAACAGCAGCACGAGGATCGCCCACAACGGTTTCGGCATGTGGCGGATCTCGTCGTCCTTGGTGCTGATGCAGTCGATGAACGCGTACACGCTCAGCGCCAGCGGTACGAGGAACATCAGTACCCGGAGCATGGGGCCTCTCCAGCGAAGTGGTCGTCGGGGCCACGAGACGGGCCCCAGGTACTGGGCCAGGGTAGCCGCTCGGGGATACTTGACCCCATGGCTTACGACGATCTTCGTTCCCTGCTCAGGGCCCTGGAGCGGGAAGGCGACCTCAAACGCGTCAAGGCGGAGGTCGATCCGCATCTGGAGGTCGGGGAGATCGTCGACCGGGTCCAGAAGTCCGGCGGGCCCGCGCTGCTCTTCGAGAACGTGAAGGGGGCGTCGATGCCCCTCGCGATGAACGTCTTCGGCACCGACCGCCGTCTGCTCAAGGCGCTCGGGCTGAAGTCGTACGCGGAGATCACCGAGAAGATCGGCGGGCTGCTCAGGCCCGAGCTGCCGCACGGCTTCGTCGGGGTCCGGGAGGCCTTCGGCAAGCTCGGCGCGATGACCCACGTCCCGCCGAAGAAGGTGAAGGACGCGCCCGTGCAGGAGGTCGTGCTGCACGGCGACGAGGTGGACCTGGAGCGGCTGCCCGCGCTGTTCACCTGGCCCCAGGACGGCGGCTCCTTCTTCAACCTGGGCCTGACGCACACCAAGGACCCGGAGAGCGGGGTCCGCAACCTCGGCCTGTACCGGCTGCAGCGCCACGACCGGCGCACGATCGGCATGCACTGGCAGATCCACAAGGACAGCCGCAACCACTACCAGGTGGCGGCCCGGCGCGGCGAGCGCCTGCCGGTGGCGATCGCCTTCGGCTGCCCGCCCGCCGTGACGTACGCCTCCACCGCGCCCCTGCCCGGAGACATCGACGAGTACCTCTTCGCCGGGTTCCTCGCGGGCCGGCGGATCGAGATGGTCGACTGCAAGACGGTGCCGTTGCAGGTGCCGGCGCAGGCGGAGGTCGTCCTGGAGGGCTGGCTGGAGCCGGGGGAGATGCTCCCCGAGGGCCCGTTCGGCGACCACACCGGCTTCTACACCCCGCAGGAGCCGTTCCCCGCGCTGACGATCGACTGCGTGACGATGCGGAAGCGGCCGCTGCTCCAGTCGATCGTCGTCGGCCGCCCGCCGACCGAGGACGGCCCGCTGGGACGGGCCACGGAGCGCTTCTTCCTCCCGCTCCTCAAGATCATCGTGCCGGACATCGTGGACTACCACCTGCCCGAGGCCGGCGGCTTCCACAACTGCGCGATCGTCTCGATCGACAAGAAGTACCCCAAGCACGCGCAGAAGGTCATGCACGCGATCTGGGGCGCCCACATGATGTCGCTGACCAAGCTGATCGTCGTCGTCGACGCCGACTGCGACGTCCACGACCTGCACGAGGTCGCCTGGCGCGCCCTCGGCAACACCGACTACGCCCGCGACCTCTCGGTCGTCGAGGGCCCCGTCGACCACCTCGACCACGCCTCCTACCAGCAGTTCTGGGGCGGCAAGGCGGGCATCGACGCGACGAGGAAGTGGCCCGAGGAGGGGTACACGCGCGACGGGGGATGGCCCGAGATGGTGCTGTCCGACCCGGAGACGGCGGCGAAGGTCGACCGCCGGTGGAAGGAGTACGGCCTGTGAGTTCGGCATCCGCCGCGATCCCGCAGCAGCCGGGACGCACCAAGGCCTTCCTCCGCCTGGTGATGATCGAGCACTCGGTCTTCGCCCTGCCCTTCGCCTACATCGCGGCGCTGACCGCGATGTTCCAGCTCGACCGGAACATCCACTGGGGCCGTCTGCTCCTGGTCACCGTCTGCATGGTCGGCCTGCGCACCTTCGCCATGGCCGTCAACCGGATCATCGACCGCGAGATCGACGCGCGGAACCCGAGGACCGCGCACCGCGAACTCGTCACGGGCGCGATGTCGGTACGGCACGCCTGGACCGGCGCCCTGATCGCGCTGGCGGTCTTCCTGGGCTCGGCGGCCCTGCTCAACCCGCTCTGCCTGGCGCTCGCCCCCGTCGCCGTCGTCCCGATGGTCGTCTACCCCTACGGCAAGCGCTTCACGAACTTCCCGCAGGCCATCCTGGGCCTAGCCCAGGCGATGGGCCCGGTCGGCGGCTGGCTCGCGATCACCGGCGAGTGGTCCTGGGAGGCGGTGATCCTCGGCCTGGCGGTCGGCGTCTGGATCGGCGGCTTCGACCTCATCTACGCCTGCCAGGACGTCGAGACCGACCGCGAGATCGGCGTCATGTCGGTCCCCGCCCGCTTCGGCATCCCGGCGGCGATCCGTGCCGCCCGCGTCTGCCACGCGATCACGACGGCCCTGTTCGTCTGGTACGCGGTGGCCACCGACGCCGGCGTCTTCCTCTGGCTCGGCCTGCTGATCGTCGCGGGCGCGTTCGTCTACGAGCACACCATCGTGCGCCCGCACGACCTGTCCCGCCTGAACAGGGCGTTCTTCTCCGTCAACGGCTTCATCGGCATTGCCCTGTTCGTGTGCGCGCTGCTCGATCTCCTGGTGCGGGGTCTGACGGTCTGAATAACGTGCGGCCTACCATCGAGTGCAGGACCCCAGGGAGGCCACCGTGACCGTCTCGGACCTTGACCGCCTGCACTCGCAGCTCAGCCGGTTCGAGGACATGTTCCCCGGCTATCACATGGAGATTGCTGAGGGCAACGTCGTGATGAGTCCGGTCAAGCCCCACCACGCGGAGACCCTCCGACTGGTGTGGAACGCCCTCCGCGAGCAGGTGGCCGAAGAGTGGGGCTTCACGAGCGATGTCGCCTTCCCGTTCGACGAGGACAACGAGTTCTGCCCCGATCTGGCGATCATCCCGGCCGCCGAGGTGGCGAAGAACGAGGGCGCTTACTCGCCCGATCTCGTCGAACTGGTCGTGGAAGTCGTCTCCAAGGCCAGCGTCCGCCGGGACTACGAGGTCAAACCGCGCTGGTACGCCTCCCGCGGTATCGCCAACTACCTGATCTTCGACCCTCTCCAGGGGCATGTCGTCACGCTGTGGAACCCCGGCCCCGACGGCTATGCGGGCCGAGACACCATTCCGTACGGTCCCGACCTGACCGTCGACTCGCCCCTCGGCAAGATCACCCTTTCCACGGCCGGCCTCCCCGTCGATCCGAACGCCCCCCACCGGTCCTGAAGACCTTCCCGCCCACCGGTACGCTCAAGGTGTGAACGCAGGAGAAACGCAGCGCGTGCCTTGGATCGTGGGGGTGTCCGGGGCGTCCGGTACGCCCTATGCCGCCGCTGTCCTGCGCGCGTTGCTCGCGGGGGGCGAGAGCGTCGACCTGGTGGTCAGCCGGGCGTCGCGGCTCACGTTGCTGGACGAGACGCGGATCTCCTTCCGGGACGCGCACTGGCGCGACGACCTGCGGGAATGGCTCGCGCGGGGCGCCGACGGCAAGCCAAACGCCTTCGACGTGGACCTCGGCGGCGAGGGCGACGACCGGGTGCGGTACTGGGGCGCGGGCGACCTGGCCGCCGGGCCGTCCTCGGGGTCGTACCCGGCGAAGGGGATGCTGATCGTCCCGGCGTCCACGGCCTGCGTCGCGGGAGTCGCCCTGGGACTGTCCAAGGACCTGCTCCAGCGGGCGGCGAGCGTGACGCTCAAGGAGCGCCGGCCCCTGGTCGTCGCCGTCCGGGAGGCGCCGCTGGACGGGCGGACCCTGCGGCACCTGGTCGCCCTGGACGACGCGGGCGCGAGCGTCGTCCCCGCCTCCCCGGCCTTCTACGCGGGCGCCGGCCACATCCAGGACCTGGTGGACTTCGTCGCCGGCCGGGTCCTCGACGCGGTGGGGGTGCCGCACCGGCTCTACCGCCGCTGGGAGGGCGAACTCGGCGGCGCCCAGCGGCCCGCCTGACCCGACTGACCCGCCCGACCCGGGGACGGCGGCCGGGCACCCGGCACCACCACGAGCAAGCACCCGACACGCACCCGACACACACTCAGCACGCACCCAAGACGCACGCAGCACGCACGCAGCACGCACGCAGCACGTACTCAGCACCACCCTCAGGAACGCGCACCTCCAGACCTCATCTTGATCGGAAGGCTTCGATTCGCATGGACGCGGTGGACAGGCAGCTCATCCAGGCCCTCAGGGAGAACGGCCGGGCCTCCTACGCGGAGCTGGGACGCCTCGTCGGCCTGTCGGGACCCAGTGTCACCGACCGCATCAACCGGCTGGAGGCGGCCGGCGTCATCACCGGCTACCGCGCCACGGTGGACGCCGCCACCCTCGGCCTCGGCGTCACCGCCCTCATCGGCATCTCCCTCTCGGACGCCGCCGACCACGAGGACGTGGCCGCCCGGCTGAAGGACTTCGGCGAGATCGAGGACTGCTGGTTCATCGCCGGCGACGACTCGTACATGCTCAAGGTCCGGGCCAACGACGTGGACGGACTGGAGAGGATCATCCGGCGGCTGTCCGGGACGAAGGGCGTCTCCCGCACCCGGACGACGATCGTGCTCTCCACGAAGTGGGAGAACCGGGTGGGCGACCTTCCCGAAGAGGTGTGACGGCGTGGGCGTACGGTGGGAGACCCTGTCTTGGAAAGGTGTGAGCATGGACGTCGGGCTCAAGCGCGAGCTGGAGGAAAAGGTCCGCTCCGGTGAGCGGCTGACCCGCGAGGACGGCATCGCCCTGTACGAGTCGGACGACCTGGCCTGGCTCGGCGGGCTCGCCCACGAGGTGCGGACCCGCAAGAACGGCGACGTGGTCCACTTCAACGTCAACCGCCACCTCAACATGACCAACGTGTGCACGGCGTCCTGCGCCTACTGCTCCTTCCAGCGCAAGCCGGGCGAGAAGGACGCGTACACGATGCGCATCGAGGAGGCCGTCAAGCTCGCCAAGGCGATGGAGGCGGAGAACCTCACCGAGCTGCACATCGTCAACGGGCTGCACCCGAACCTGCCGTGGCGCTACTACCCGCGCTCGCTGCGGGAGCTGAAGGCCGCCCTGCCGGACGTCTCCCTCAAGGCCTTCACCGCCACCGAGATCCACCACTTCGAGACCATCTCGGGGCTGTCCGCCTCCGAGATCCTCGACGAGCTGATCGACGCGGGCCTGGAGTCGCTGACCGGCGGCGGCGCCGAGATCTTCGACTGGGAGGTCCGGCAGCACATCGTGGACCACCGCACCCACTGGGAGGACTGGTCGCGGATCCACCGGCTGGCGCACGAGAAGGGGCTCAAGACCCCGTGCACCATGCTCTACGGCCACATCGAGGAGCCCCGGCACAGGGTCGACCACGTCCTGCGCCTCCGCGAGCTCCAGGACGAGACCGGCGGCTTCCAGGTCTTCATCCCCCTGCGCTACCAGCACGACTTCGTGGACATGAAGGACGGCAAGGTCCGCAACCGGCTCCAGGCGCGGACGCAGATGGCGACCGGCGCGGAGGCGCTGAAGACCTTCGCCGTCTCCCGGCTGCTCTTCGACAACGTCCCGCACGTCAAGGTCTTCTGGGTCATGCACGGCGTCCAGACCGCGCAGCTCGCCCTCCAGCACGGCGCGGACGACATGGACGGCTCGGTCGTCGAGTACAAGATCACGCACGACGCGGACAACTACGGCACCCCGAACAAGCTGACCCGCGACGACCTGCTGGACCTGATCCGCGACGCCGGCTTCCGCCCGGTGGAGCGCAACACGCGCTACGAGATCATCCGCGAGTACGACGGCCCGGACCCCCTGCGCAGGGAGTCGCCGCAGCCGATGCGGGTCTGAGATCCCGGCCGACGGGAGTGTCCTGACCCCAGGGGCGCGGGGAACTGCGCGAGACGCCCCCACGGCCCGCGGCCGACCACCCGCCCGAGCCGCCCGAGCCGCCCGAGCCGCCCGAGCCCGCCGGAGCCCGCCTGAGCACCCCTCGTTCCCCGCCGGGGACGAGGGGTACCCAGGGAGTGTGACCCCGCCGTGGTGGAGCCCGAGCTGATCGTGGTGCTGGGGGCGACGGCGGGCAAGGCGCTGCTGGGGTCGTCGTTCAAGGTGACCGAGGTGCGCGGGACGGTCCTGGAGCAGGAGATCCACGGCCGCCCGGAGCGGCTGGTCCCCACCGTGCACCCGTCGTCGGTGCTGCGCGCGGACGACCGGGAGGCGGCCTACCAGGGCCTGGTCGCGGATCTGGACGTCGCGGCCCGCCTTCTCGCGTAAGGGCTACCATGCCCGAATGCCGCTTACCTTCACCCTCGATCCCGCCGTCACCCCCGCGCTCCGCGACGGCGTCCTCGACCTGTGGACGGACGTGTCCAACGCGGGCGGAGCCGTCGGTTTCGTGCCGCCGGTGACGCCGGAGGTGATCCGGCCCGAGCTCGTCCGGCACCTCGCGCACATGGCCGAGGGGCGCACCCGGCTGCTCGTCGGGCACGACGGGACGGGCCGGGTCGCCGCCACCGCGTTCCTCACCTCCAACACGCACCGCCTGATGACCCACTGGGTGTGGCTGTACACGGTGATGGTCCACCCCCGCCACCAGGGCAAGGGCTACGGCCGGGACCTGCTGGCCGCCGCTGCGGACGCGGCCCGCACCTTCGAGGGCATAGAGGGGATACGGCTCACCTGCCGGGGCGGCCTCGGCCTGGAGCGCTTCTACGGCTCCTGCGGCTACAAGGAGGTCGGCCGGGTCCCCGGCGCGATCCGGGTCGCTCCCGGCGACGACCGCGACGACATCACCATGCTGCTGCCGCTGCACTGACCCTCCCCACCCCCTGCCAAGATCCGGTGCCCGGCGTGCTTCACTGGACGACGGCCCCTTTTGGAATCGGAAGAGTGGATTGAGATGCTCCGCTACACGCTGATGCGCCTCGGTGTCTTCGCAGGCTGCCTCGCGGCCGTCTGGGGGCTCGTCTACTTCGGCCTCGTCCCGCGCGGCCTCGGCGACGCCAACGGCATGTGGATCATCCTCCTGGCCCTGGTCCTCTCCGCCCCGATCAGCTTCGTCGTGCTGCGCAAGGAGCGCGACCGCGCCTCGGAGACGGTCGTGCGCCGGGTGGACCGGATGAAGGCCGGCCTGAAGGCCAGCCAGACGCAGGAGGACGAGGCGGTCGACGCTGCCACCGACGCCGACGCTGCCACCGCTGCCGCCGACGCCCAGGGGCAGGTGACCCGGGCGTCCTAGATCCAATGCCGTTTGGCCCCGGCGGCGAGCTGCCACCAGAACTGGCCGCTCTCGAGATGGCCGGTCAGGTGTAGCAGGCAAGCGAAGAGGAGCGTGCCGTCGACGTCCGCCTCACGGCGGCCCAGGGCGCGACCCGCGTAGCAGAGCGGCGCAGCGCCGTGTGCCTTTCAACAACTGCTCGTCATCGGCACCTCCCATCTGGCAGATGCCGATGACGTGGCATGCGAGCGGGCTACAGAGCGTTACCGCGCCCCACTCTGCAGCGGAGGCTGTTACGGGACCTGATCAGAAGACCCGGAGGGCTACGCGTTGGACGATCGTCAGCGCGTGGGTGCCGTAGACGAGGAAGACGACGGTGGCTATGGCGACGATACCTGCGAGAGACCAGGTGAGGCGGGGGTTCATGCGGCGGTGATCTCCTTGACGGGATGGGGGTGGCTGTTGGTTCCTACCTGCAGGACGCTGTCGCACAGGTCTCTGACGGTGGGGTCGTGGGTGGCGATCACCACGGCGCAGCCGGTGTCGGCCAAGGCTCGGAGTGTGGTGATGACCATGTGGGTGTTGTCGAGGTCGAGGGCGCCGGTGGGCTCGTCGGCCAGGACGAGAGTGGGCTGCTTGACGATGAGGCGGGCGAGTGCGACGCGTTGTTGTTCGCCGCCTGAGAGGCGGTGGACTACGTCATCTTCGCGGTCAGCAAGTCCGACTTGTTGCAGTGCCTGGGCGAGGGTAGGGCGGCACCCGCGGTTCGAGCGGGCGGGCTTGACGGCGACGCTGAGGTTGTCGGCGATGGTGGCGTTGTCGATCAGGGCGTAGTTCTGGAAGAGGTAGCCGAGTGTGTCGCGGCGGTAGGCTCGGGCCTTGCGTGGGCTGAGCTTGGTGATGTCCTGGTCATGGTGGCGCATCGTGCCGGTGGTCGGGGCATCGAGGAGGCCGAGACAGTTGAGGAGCGTCGATTTGCCGGATCCGCTGGGGCCCGTCAGGGCGAGCATCCGCCCGGCCTCGATGGTGAAGGTCAGGTCCTGCCATAGGGCGCGAGAGCCAAAGGATTTGGACAGGCCGGTCAGGTCGATCACGCTTCGGTCGATCCTTCCTTGACGATGCGGCGGTGGAAGAGCGCCAGGACGGCGAGGACGGTGGCGATCTCAACCACTACGAGGCCAGCGATGACGGTCAGGTCCTGGCCTGTGATCGTCATCGCGTCACGGGGGGCGGGGATACCCATGGCCTCGTACTGCTCAAGGCCTTGATTCCACTGGTGGACTTGGTAGGGGAGCCAGGAGACGAGCAGTGCAACGATCGCTGCTTCAGCTGCCAGGAGGGTGCGGTGAGTGCCGGTGAAGGTCCAGCCGTGGATGTGCCTAGCGAAGATCCGTTGGGCGTTCTTGCGGGTGTGGACGATGACGACGCCGATGCCAGTGACGAGTAGAACCACGAGGGCGACGGCTAGGTTGAACAGTCTCAGCCGGAAGTCGGCGGTGACATCTCGGATTGCCTCGGCAGCATCGGCAGCGATGGGACTGATGCCGACAATCTCGTTGCGTAGGCCGCGGGCGGTGATGCCGGCGGTGATGTCGGCGGGGTCCGGGAAGACAATGCTGCGCTGTGAGGCGTAGGCGGTGAAACCCTTGTCGCTGATGTACTCGGTGCCTCTGGGGACGACGACGATGACGGGGTCGGTGAGGAAGGACTCGTCCGAAAGCCGATCCTGCCCGGCCTCGCGGGTGCCGCGGGCGTTGTAAGAGAAGATCTCTTGGCTGTCCGCGGTTTCCTTTACGTCGATCTGCTCGGGTGAGATCTGGTCTGGGTTGGAAGGGCTGACCATGCCGGGCACCAATGCCTTGAGCTTGTCTGCATAAGCGGCAAGGTGTTGCGGAACCAGGAGCAGGATGCGGCCGTCGCCGCCTGCGGCGGCAGGGTAGGGGCGACCGTTCGGGGCGAGGATCTTCTGCTGACCGAGGAACGTCTCGTTGGCCACCAACAGGTCATCGGCAGGAATGCCCTGGGCGTCGCGTGAGCGTGCAAGGTCCTTGTGGCCAGCCAGGACAATCTGGCCATCGGCGTCGGCCTGGCGCAGCCAGGGGCCGACTTTCGCCTCCACCTTTTTCAACGCATCGGGAGCGCCAAGATACCCGTTTAGGCGGATGGTGGAGGCATTGCCCGCCTTCTTGTACGCGTTGAGGGCGTCTTCACGCCGAGCGAGGTCCTGTCCGGCTTGCAGGACCGAGGCTGCGATACCGAGAGCAAGGACAAGAGCCGGTACGCGTACGAGGTAGGCGGCTGCTGCGGTGGAGCGGGCAGGTATCTCGCCCTTGAGGGCGGCCAGAATGCCGGTGCGCGCGGTCACGGTGAGCATCGTGGCATGGGTGATGAGGACAAGAGCAGTGAAGACGGACGCCGTAGCTGCTGCGAGGAGGGCGAACAGACCAAACCAGGCAAGGTGGTTGTACCAGGCCAGCAGTGCAGTCGCCACGGTCGTCACGACCGCGAGAGCAGCCGTCCAGAAACGCACAAGACGGCGTAGGTCACCTGCGAGGATCACGGCCAGGGACATGCCCTGTAGCCGCAGCACTCCATAAGCCTTGGCGTTCAGCAGAACGCCGGCACCAGTCATCGTGACGCAGACCAAGGCGACGACGACGAGGGAACCCGCCAGGGCACTGCCGCCATAGGCGTAGGAGAGCTGGTCTGGAGAAGCCGGCTCGGGGTGCCATGCAGTGAGGCCGTGCTGCTGCAGCAGTGCGAGGAAGGGGCCGACCACGACGGGATCACCGAAGATGTAGTAGAGGCCGCGGGGATCGCGGTCGGAAAGCTCGGCGAACGGTCGGGGCGTGGTGGCCTGGCTGGGACTGAACGCCGGATAGCCGTCTTTGAGCCACTCGGCGCGGGGTCCGGTCGAGGTCAGGTATAGGTCTCGGCTGCGGTCGGGGTGTTCCAGGTCGAGTTCCTGGCGCCCCACGGTGACATCGTGGTCACGGGCGAACGTCTCGATGGCCTGCTCAATGGCGTGGCTGTTACTGGTATCTCGAGACTCGGTGACCTGGACGACCGCGTCGTAGCCGAAGGTCCACTGGTCTTCAAAGCTCTTGAGGAACAAGAAGGAGAACAGGGCGGAGAATGCCAGGATGACGGCGTGGGTGAACTTGACGCCACGGTGCAGCATGCGTGTCCTACAAGGCTAGCGGGGGGATCGACCGGCCAGGTGGTGGAAAGCGCGCATGCCCCCGAAGGGCCGCGGTGCGCGGGCCCCTTCGGGGGCATGTTACGCGTGCTGTCGGCTGGTCAGCAGGTGGTCTTGTAGTAGGTCTCGTTGCCGTAGAGGGCGGCAGGTGCCTGCGTGATGGACCAGTTGCCGGCGGAAGCCTCGTCGCTGTCGGTGCTGGAGCCGACGGAGGTCGATCCGTGGCACTTGGATGCGTGGTAGTAGTCGGACCACACGTAGGACGTTCCCGCCCCGTAGTCCCAGGTCCCGCCGCCGATGCTAACCACGGTCGCGAGCGCGGGAGTGGCAGCCGCCACGACCAGCGCACCGGACACGGCCGCGATCTTGGCTGCACGCTTGAGTCTCATCATCAACTCACCTGCTATAGGCAATCTGCGATGGACATCGAACACGCAGAATGATCGCAACCGGCAGCCGGAAGGAGAAAGTCAAGATCAAGACGAACCTTGACGTTAATCGATCTTGAATAATCACGTAACGCATACATGTAAACGCCATGCGTGCACATTTGAGCCCGTCTTGACCGGAACTGGCCGAGAGGCGCGGTGCCAAGCCGGTCACCACTGACTTCGGCCCGTCAAGGTGACGCTGGGCCGTCGAGGGTGTCTGGCCGGTACTGGAGGCGCTTGAGCCGGTTGCGTACGAGGACTTCGAGTCGGTCGAGGGCGACGACGAGGTCCACCAGGCTGCGTTTGACGTGCGCCCATACCCTGTCGACGGGGGGTGAGGTCGGGCGAGTAGGCGGGCAGCAGGAACACCGTCAGCCACTCGCGCTCGGCGATCAACTCACGCATGGCGTGGGAGACGTGCGTGTTGGGCCGGTCCCAGACCAGCACGATCCACACCTTGACGAGCTGGTGGGCGCCGTCGATCAGCGCGATGAAGTCGCGCTCGCCCATGCTGCGGGGCTTGCCTTTGCCCGCGGGGTGGGTGTGCAGGCGGTGGCACAGCCGGGTCCGGAAACCTGGCCGCATCGCGATCAGTCCGGCCACCGGCAGGCGTCCCGAGCGTCGCCCGCTGACCGTCACGACCGGGGTGCCGCCGCGCCGGGTCCAGGTACGTCTTTTGCACGGCCGGCAGGTGAAGCCCGCCTCGTCCTCGAAGAAGATGTGCCTCCGCAGGCCGCCCTGGGCTCTTTCACCTCCGCCCAGGTCGCCTCCTCCACACCTGGACGGCCTTCTCGTCGCGTTCGGCCACCCGCCGCGCGGGCACCTGGGGGCTGAAGCCGAGCCGGTGCATCAGCCTCGTCGCACCGGAGACGCTGTAGGAGACGGGGCGCGTGAGGGACTGGTCCGGTCGACGGTGCCTTCGGCGTTGTACTTGGAGATCGCGCGTTTGGCGACGCGGGGTCGAGTGCGCATGCGGTGGTCGGGCATGGGGTCGGCCAGGATGCGACGGCCGATGGTGCCGACGAGGTCGATGACGGTGTCGGCGATCGCGCCCGTGGACTGGACCACCAGGTCGTGGGCGGTGTTCAGGGCGATGGAGCTGGCCCGGTCGGGGCCGATGTCCGGGCGGGCGCTGGTAATTCGGCTCCGTTCACGTCGGGGCAGTTGCCCGCGCCGCGGGCCGAACTACGCTGACCCCCATGGGTGCCGTGAAGACCAAGCGGATGCCGCGTGCGGTCCGTGAGCAGCAGATGCTGGACGCAGCCGTGGAGATCTTCGGGCGGCGCGGGTACATGGCCGCGTCGATGGACGAGATCGCCGAACTGGCGGGCGTGTCCAAGCCGTTGGTCTACCTGTACCTGAACTCCAAGGAAGACCTCTTCACCGCCTGCATCCGGCGCGAGGCCACGGCGCTGCTGGAGGCGGTCCGTGCGGGCGTCCACCCCGATCTGCCCGCCGACCGGCGGCTCTGGGACGGCCTGCTGGCCTTCTTCGCGCACACCGGGCGGCATCCGCACGCCTGGTCGGTGCTGCACCTCCAGGCCCGTACCCACGGTGAGCCCTTCGCCGGCGAGGTCGCCGCGATGCGCGCGGAGATCGTCGCGTTCGTGACGCAGTTGATCGCCGTGGCCGCCCGCGACGCCCACCGGGACCCCGACCTCCCCGAGCGCGAGGTCGCCGGTCTCGCCGAGGCCCTGGTCGGCGCCGCCGAGTCGCTCGCCGCCTGGGCCAACACCACCGAGGGCGTCACGGCGCGGCAGGCGGCGGCGACCCTGATGAACTTCGCCTGGGCGGGACTGGGTGACCTCATGGCCGGCCGTCCCTGGTCGCCGCCGGAGGCCCCGCCGCTCGGCTGAGAGGTCCGCTCGGCCGAGAGGTCCGCTCGGCCGAGAGGGCTCAGCCGAGGGGATCCACCCGCCCGCTCACATGGACCCGCTCCCCGCCGCCGCCCTCCCGCAGCTCGAAGCGGCTGCCGTCGGCCGCGAAGAACACCGTCCCCGGCAGCAGCACCGGCGCCCGGAACTCCACCTGGATCCGCACCGCCTCCGGGGCGCCGTGGGCGGCGAGGCAGCGGGCCGCGGTCCACATGCCGTGGGCGATGGCGCGCGGGAAGCCGAAGAGGCGCGCGGTGAGCGGGTGCAGGTGGATGGGGTTCCGGTCACCGGAGGCGGCACCGTAGCGGCGGCCCACATCGGCACCGAGCCGCCACTCGTCGAGAACGGGCAGGACACCGGCGTCCGGCCCGCGCGCCCCGCGCGCCCCGGACGCCGCGTCCCCGTTCCCGTCCGCGGAGGGGGAAGCCTCCTGAGTGCGGTGCCGCGCCAGATACGTGCTGTGGGACTCCCACACCACCTCGTCCCCGTCCCGCAGGACGGTGACGACGGTCGCCTCGGTGCCGCGCCGGTGCGGGGCCAGGGAGTCGACGTGCACGGCGAGTCCGTGGTCGCCGGTGGCCCGCACCGGCCGGTGGCGGGTGATCCCGATCGACGTGTGCACGAGGCCGAGGAGGGGCAGCGGGAAGGCCCGCTCGCTCATCAGCCGCATGGCCAGCGGGAAGCCGAGGACGTGCGGATAGGTGACCGGCAGGCAGTCCTCGCCGGTGGGGAACCCGCAGACCCGTTCGTAGGCGGCGAGCCTGGCCAGGTCGACGCGCAGGCCGGGCAGCACCAGACGGGTGCGCGGGTGGTCGGCGTCCGGGCGGGGGCGCTTGAAGGGCGACAGGAGCGCGCCCCGGGCCAGCAGCGGCGCGAGGGCGGGCGGGCTCGTCAGGGTCCGTCGGCTCGGCGAGGTCCGCCCGCTCGTCGGGGTCCGCATCACGCCCCCAGCAGACTCTGGCCGCACACCCGCACGACCTGCCCGTTGACGGCCTGGGAGGCCGGATGGGCGAGCCAGGCCGTCGTCTCGGCGACGTCGACGGGCAGCCCGCCCTGGGCGAGGGAGTTCATCCGGCGGCCCGCCTCCCGGATGAACAGCGGCACCGCCGCCGTCATCCGCGTCTCGATGAAGCCCGGCGCGACCGCGTTCACCGTCACCCCGTGCCCGGCGAGCGCGCGCGGCGCGAGGGCCCGGACCAGCCCGGCGACGCCCGCCTTGCTCGCGCCGTAGTTCGTCTGGCCCGCGTTGCCCGCGAGCCCGGCGATGGAGGCGGTCGCCACGATCCGCCCGCCGGGCCGCAGGGCGCCCTTGGCGAGCAGGGCGTCGGTGGTCCGCAGCACGCTCGCCAGGTTGACGTCGAGGACCTGGTTCCAGCGCTCGGCGGGCATGTTGACCAGCCGGCGGTCGCGGGTGACGCCCGCGTTGTGGACGAGGACGTCCAGCCCGTCGGGGAGCGCGGCGGCGATGCGTTCGCCCGCGTCGGCGGACGTCATGTCGAGGGCGAGGGCGAGCGCGCCGCCGCCGAGCCGTTCGGCGACCCGGCGGGCGTCGTCCTCGGCCTGCGGCACGTCGAGGACGACGACCCGGGCGCCGTCCCGGGCCAGGGTCCGCGCGACCGCCTCGCCGATGCCGCGGGCGGCGCCGGTGACGAGGGCCGTCCGGCCGGCGAGGGGGCGCTCCCAGTCGACGGGACCCTCGGCGCGGTGCCCGCTCGTCTCGACGACCTGGCCGCTGACGTACGCGGACTTGGGGGAGAGCAGGAAGCGCAGGGTGGACTCGGCGGCGTCCGCGTCGGTCAGCCGCAGGAGGTTGACGGTCCTGCCCCGGCCGATCTCCTTGCCCAGGGAGCGGGTGAAACCCTCCAGGGCCTGCTGGACGGCGGCCTGGTGGTGGTCGTCGGGGTCGAGCGGCGCGCCCAGCACGACGATCCGGCCGCTCGCCGCGACCGACCGCACGACCGGGTGCAGGGCCGCGTGCACCTCGGCGAGCGTCTCGACGTCGCGCACGCCGGTGGCGTCGAGGACGACGGCCGCCGGGTTCACGGAGCCGGCCGCCAGGTCCGTGGACCAGGCCGTCGGGCCGGAAGAGCCGACCGTCGGCTCCGTGGACCCGGCCGACAAGCCGGAGGAGTCAGCGACCGGGCCCGAGGAACCGGCCGACAAGCCGGAGGAGCCGGCCGTCGGGCCGGAGGAGTCGGCCACCGGGCCCGAGGAACCGGCCGACAAGCCGGAGGAGTCGGCCACCGGGCCCACGGACCCGGCCACGGACCCGGCCGCGAGCCCGGCCGCGGACCCGCCCGCGAGCCCGGTCCGGGCCAGGACCGGCGCGAGGTCGAGCGCGGACG
Source organism: Streptomyces sp. NPDC059895 (assembly GCF_042731035.1). Classification (NCBI taxonomy): domain Bacteria; kingdom Bacillati; phylum Actinomycetota; class Actinomycetes; order Kitasatosporales; family Streptomycetaceae; genus Streptomyces; species Streptomyces sp. NPDC059895. Next base: position 59,600 of record NZ_JBHWKO010000038.1, on the reverse strand, counting down.
GGCCGGCCGTGAGGTGCAGCAGGGGGCCGTCGAGGGACGGGCGCTCCGGTGACCAGCGCCTGAGCGCCGCCGGCTGGGGGAGGCCGAGCCGCCGGGTGAGGAAGCGGCCGGGTGCGGTGGCGGTGAAGCTCAGGTAGCGGTCGGCCACGTTCGTCTCCTTGTGGTTCCGGGGGTCCCGGGTGCTGCGCCAAGTCCTTACTCTGGAGTAAGGTTACCGGTGGTAAGCCTAGAATATGGTGAGGAGCAGGTCGAGATGACAACCGTGCACCGGCCGGAGGTCCGCCGCGTCGCGATCATCGGCGGCACCCGTGTCCCGTTCGCCCGCTCCGACGGCCCGTACGCCACCGCCTCCAACCAGGAGATGCTCACCGCGGCGGTGGACGGCCTGGCCGTCCGGTACGGGCTCGACGGGCCCGGCGCCGTGGGCGAGCTGGTGGCCGGCGCCGTCCTCAAGCACAGCCGCGACTTCAACCTCGCCCGCGAGACCGTCCTCGGCTCGCGGCTGGACGCGCGCACCCCGGCCTACGACATCCAGCAGGCCTGCGGGACGGGACTCCAGGCCGTCGTCGCCGCCGCCAACAAGATCGCCCTCGGTCAGACCGAGTCGGCCGTCGCGGGCGGCGCCGACACCGCCAGCGACGCCCCGCTGGGCGTCAACGACCGCCTGCGCCGCATCCTGCTGGAGGCGCGGCGGGCCAAGTCGCCCGGCGCCCGCCTGAAGGCCCTCGCCCGCGTCCGCCCCTCCCACCTGGTCCCCGACATCCCCCGCAACGCCGAGCCGCGCACCGGCCTGTCCATGGGCGAGCACGCGGCGGTCACCGCCCGCGCCTGGGGCATCGGCCGCGAGGCCCAGGACGACCTGGCGGCCACCAGCCACCGCCGGCTGGCGGCCGCCTACGACCGCGGCCTCTTCGACGACCTCGTCGTCCCCTTCCGCGGCCTGGCCCGCGACCAGAACCTGCGCCCCGACTCGACGGTGGAGAAACTGGCCCGGCTCAAGCCGGTGTTCGGCCTCGACGCGCCCGACCCGACGATGACGGCCGGCAACTCCACCCCCCTCACCGACGGCGCCGCCGTGGTCCTCCTCGCCTCCGAGGAGTGGGCGCAGGCACGCGGCCTGGAGCCGCTGGCGTACCTGACCGCCTACGAGACGGCGGCCGTGGACTTCGTCCGCGGTGACGTCGCCGACGGCGAGGACGGACTGCTGATGGCCCCCGCGTACGCCGTGCCGCGCATGCTGGAGCGGGCCGGTCTCGGCATCGAGGACTTCGACCTGGTCGAGATCCACGAGGCGTTCGCCTCCCAGGTGCTGGCCACGCTGGCGGCCTGGGAGAAGCGGGGGCTGGCGCCCGTGGACCGCGAGCGCCTGAACGTGGCGGGTTCGTCCCTCGCGACCGGCCACCCCTTCGCGGCGACCGGCGCCCGGATCGTCGCCACCCTCGCGAAGCTGCTCGCCGGACGCGAGGGCCCCGCACGGGGGCTGATTTCGGTGTGCGCGGCGGGCGGGCAGGGGGTGACGGCCATCCTGGAGCGGCCCTGACCTGCATACTTGAGGGTAAGTCAGATAACCGCCGAGGATGCACAGCCCCGACCCCGGACCACCTCCGAACCCGCACAGCCTCCACACGACAACGCCGTACGATCTCCATCCTGACCGGGCGTGATACCTCAGTTCCGGGGAGCGACCGGTCGACGCCTCGGTGCGCGAGGCCGTACGTCATGCAGGGGCGGTTCTCGTCCCTGCGCGCCCAGGGAGCCGCCCGTGTCCACCCCGTACACCCGTTCCAGCGACTACGACGACGCTCCGCCCGCCCTGGTGGCGCCCGAGACGCGGCGGCTGGACGGTGCCGTGCGGGAGGCGGCCGTACCGGCCCTCGCGCGCCCGGTGACCCACGGGTCGCTCGCCGACCTGCCCTTCGAGAACGCGGACGCGGCCCCGCACACGGTGGTACTCAGCCGCCGGGGGCAGGACGGCGACCGGTGGACGGACGTGACGGCGGAGCGGTTCGCGGCGCAGGTGCACGCCGTCGCGAAGGGGCTGATCGCCGAGGGGCTGGTGCCGGGCGACCGGATCGCCGTCATGGCCCGGACGCGGTACGAGTGGACGCTGCTCGACTTCGCCGCCTGGGCCGCCGGCCTGGTCACCGTGCCCGTCTACCCCACCTCCTCCGTCTTCCAGACCCGCTGGATCCTCCAGGACTCCGGCGCCGTCGCCCTGATCACGGAGACGGTCGGCCAGGCCGCCGCCATCGGCCCCGAACGCGACCGGCTGCCCGACCTGCGCCACGTGTGGGTGATGGAGAAGGGCCACGTCGAGACCCTCGCCGAGATCGGCGGTGAGGTCCCCGACGCCGAGGTCGACGTCCGCCGGGGCGTCCTCGGCCCCGACACCCTCGCCACCCTCATCTACACCTCCGGCACCACGGGCCGGCCCAAGGGCTGCGCGCTCACCCACGGCAACTTCCTCGCCGAGGTCGACAACGCGATCGAACTCCTCTACCCGGTCTTCAAGTCGTCCACCGACGACCTCTCCGTCCTCCTCTTCCTGCCGATGTCGCACGTCTTCGGCCGGATGGTCGCCGTCGCCTGCGTCCGCGCCCGCGTCCGCCTCGGCCACGCCCCGAGCCTGAAACCCGCCGAGCTCCTCCCGGACATGGCCGCGTTCCGGCCCACCTGCCTCCTGGCGATCCCGTACATGCTGGAGAAGGTCTTCAACACGGCCCGCGCGAAGGCGGAGGCGGGCGGCCGGCTCACCTCCTTCGACCGCGCCGTGAACACGGCCGTCCGCTACGGCGAGGCCGTCGAGGGCCAGAAGACCGGCACCGGACACGGCCCCGGCGCCACCCTCCGCGCGGCCCGCTCCTTCTACGACCCGCTGGTCTACCGCCGCATCCGCAACGCCATGGGCGGCCGCGTCCGCCACGCCATCTGCGGCGGCTCCCCGCTGGGCCGCCGCCTGGGCGCGTTCTACCTGGGCGCCGGCATCGAGATCTACGAGGGCTACGGCCTGACCGAGACCACGGGCGCCTCCACGGTCACCCCGCCGCAGAAACCCCGCCTGGGCACCGTGGGCTGGCCCCTGCCCGGCACCAAGATCCGCATCGCCTCCGACGGCGAGATCCTCATCGCCGGCGGCCACGTCCTGCGCGGCTACTGGGACCCGGCCGCCGGCGGAGTCGTCCCCGCCGCCCCCGACGGCTGGCTCGCCACCGGCGACCTCGGCGCACTCGACGACGAGGGCTATCTGACCATCACCGGCCGCAAGAAGGAGATGATCATCACGGCGGGCGGCAAGAGCGTCGCCCCCGCCCCGCTGGAGAACTGGCTGCGCTCCCACCCCCTGATCTCCCAGGCCATGGTCCTCGGCGACGGCCGCCCCTACGTCTCCGCCCTGCTCACCCTCGACCCCGACGGCCTCACCCACTGGCGCCAGATGAACGGCAAACACCCCGTCCCGGCGAAACTGCTGATCGGCGACGAGGAGCTGGAGGCCGTGCTCCAGCGGGCGATCGACGAGGCCAACAAACTCGTCTCCCGCCCCGAGTCCATCCGCCGCTTCGCCGTCCTCCCGCACGACTTCACTGAGGCCGCGGGCCACCTCACGCCGTCGATGAAGCTACGGCGTGAGGCGGTCATGCGGGACTTCGCGGTCGAGGTGGAGGGGCTGTACCCGCGGTGAGGGCCTGACGGTCAGAGCCGCCCGGCGGCGTGCGTGAGGAAGCCGCCCCAGGCGGGGGCGGAGAGGGTGAGGTGGGGCCCGTCGGGGTGCTTGGAGTCGCGGATGTGGATGGTGTGGGGGCAGGCGGCTACTTCGAGGCATTCGCCGCCGCCACCGTCGCTATGGGTCGACTTGCGCCAGTTGTAGGCGGTCTCCAGGCAGTCTCCGCCTTCGCCGCCGCTGTAGCTGGACTTGAACCAGGTGAGATCGTCGCTGTTCATAGCTCCTTCAGCTTCTTCTGGATCAACGTGCGCGAATCACTGGGCGAGAGAGCGATCGCACGCATGGTCCCATAGCGGTCGGCGATCTTCCTGACCTCTTCCGCGTCCGTGATCAGGCGGGGATACCCCTGGATCTCCGTGTACGCCACCTGCCCATGCCTCTTGGGGGTCAGCAGGTTGAACGCGCCGTCCATGTTGGGGTGTTCTTCCGTGTTCGTCGACATGACCTGGATCTCGACGTTGCGCATGGTGCCGACCTGAAGCAAGCGCTCCAGCTGACCGATGTGTACTTCTCGTCCGCCGATCGGCCGGTCGAGCGCGACCTCCTCGATCACGTAACTGACGATCGGCCCGGGCCAGTTCTCGAAGACTTGCTGCCGGGAGAGCCGGTCGGCAACTCGCTTCTCGATGGTCTCCTCGCTCAGGAAGGGGCGGCGTTTCGAGAACACCGCGCGAGCGTGTGCCTCGGTCTGGAGGAGCCCCTGCACCGTATGGCTGGAGTAGTGATGCAGCTCAACCGCTTCCGCCTCCAGCACTGCATACCCCCGGTACCACTCCGGATGCCGAGTCCGTGCCCGAGCCATCGCCTCTCGCACCTCGGGGATCGCCTGCTTGAACAACCCCCCGGAGTCCAGTAGCTCATCCGCCGCCTCCAGGACCTCCGGCCGAATCGTCCGCACGCCCCGCTCCATCGCGGAAATGGCATCCGGCCCGTATCCCACCATCTGGCCGAACTCCTTCTGCGTGAGCCCCTTCCGCTCCCGCAGCAGCTTCATCATCTTGCCCAGCGCTGTAAGCAGTCCCGTCGTCCCGTCGGCCTCCGCCGGTGTCTCCGGCCGCCGCTCGCGTTCGTCCGTCACGTCACTCCGCCTTCCGTCTCACTGGTCACGCCGACACCACGTACGCCCGCGCGACCGTAGCCGTACGGCTACGGAGAGTCGCCAGGTCGCCCCTGGCCAGCGTAGATACAACCGGCCACGCTCGGTGAGGTGAACAGCAGAATCTCCCCCCAGATCTCCACCCCCCTCGGTGAACTGACCCTGCGGCTCAGCTCCACACCACGCGGGGCCCGCCTCGCCCGGCGGCTCACGGTGCAGCAGCTCGACGTGTGGGGCCACCCGCACGACACGGAGGTGAGCGAGAACGCCCAGCACGTGGTCGCGGAGCTGGCCGCCAACGCCGTCACGCACGGACGGCTGCAGGGCCGGGACTTCGGTCTACGGCTCCTGCTGCTCCCGGAGGGCGTGCTGCGGGTGGAGGTGAGCGACGAGCGGGCGGACCGGGGCCTGCGGGTCGTGCCGGGCTCCGACGAGGCGGAGGGCGGCCGGGGCCTCGTCCTGGTCGCCGTCCTCGCCCGGACGTGGGGCGTCACCGAGCGGGAGACCGGCAAGACGGTGTGGGCGGAACTGCCCCTCACTTGAAAGCGGAACCTCCCAACCCCTCCGAATTCCAGGCTCATTTACCGCACTCCTCGCCCAGGACACCGGCGACCAGGACGCGTCGGGCCGAGGGATCGTCAAGGTCTCAGGCGGCCTCGAGTGGGGATGGCAGGTGCGCCCGGTGCAGTAGTGCTTCGCCTGCGGCCGCCGGTGCGGGGTCATCGCCTCAGGCCCGGCGGCGTGGGCACCTTTGTCCCCGCTCGACATCACCTGTGATGCGGGGACGTCAGGTAGTGCTGCCGGAGGAGTTCCTTGCCGTAGTCGTTGCCGTTGGGCGTACGGATGACGGAGTGGACGTGCTTCTGGGTCGGGCCGTCGGCGCGGGTCTTGCCGTAGGCGCTGCCCAGCGGGCCGGCCGCCTGGCAGTCGACCTCGATCCAGACGACCGGGCTGTGGACGCGCAGGTAGAAGGGGGCGTCGTCGCCGGTACCGCCGATCCAGGCGGCGTAGGTGTCGTCGAGGTGGCTGCGGATCTCCGCCATGCGGACCTTGGCCGCGTCGGCCTTGGCGCGGCCCACGAAGGCCTCGGCGACCGCGAGCAGCTTGTTCTTCTGGGCCGCGGTGAGGGCGGTGGCGCGGATGCCGGCGTAGGCCTCCACCGCGTTGTCGGCGAAGGCGCCCGCCTGCATGTCCTCGTTCGCCTTGGTGGCGGAGACGATCGCGACCTGCTGCTGGGCGTCGGTGAGGGACTGGATGAACGCGAGGGAGGCCTCGACCTCCTCCTGGCAGACCGAGACGGTCTCGCCGTCGATCTCCATGGAGGTCGGCTCCGAGCCCCAGAAGCAGGGGCTCGTGACCACCTGGTCGCCGAGGACGAAGTAGTTGACGGCCAGGTGGTGGCCGTCGAGCTGGAATCCCCACGGTTCGGTGGTCGAGGGGGTGCCCATGACGGTCCAGTAGAAGAGTTCGTCGTTGAAGACGTCGCTCTTGCCGACCAGCTCACCGGCGGCCTTGTTGAGGCGACGGATCTTCTCGGTGGTCTCGAGGCCGTCGGCGCTCAGTGCCGCCTTCAGCATGGCGGTGCCGAGGGCGTTCTGCGCGTCCGTCAGGTCGGCCAGGGTGACGCCCTGCCGCTTGAACTCGCCCGGGTCGAGGTTGCTCCAGTGCCGCCACTCGGTGGCGTGGACGGTGAACTGGGTCGCGGACCTCTGGGTGTCGGTGAGTCCGGCCAGGAACGCCGTGGCGGCCGCGACGACCGGTGCGGTGTCGACGCCCTGGGAGTGGACTGCGAACAGGTCGTCGATCTTCTTGCCGTCGGTGGTCAGGCCGAAGAAGTCCTCGGTGATGGTCTGCTTCGCGAGGACGCCGCCAGCGCTGTGGCCGGCGTCGCCGGGAGCGCCGCTCGCACTGGCGCTGGGGGTCGCCGAGGCCGTGGCGGTGGGGGTGTCGTCGGCGAACGCCACCGCGCCGGCGCCGCCCATGGCGGTGAAGGCGGCGGCACCGCCGGCGAAGAAGACCCGGCGCATGAAGCCGCGGCGGTCCCCTTCAGCCGTTCGCGGTGCCTCCGCCCGCGTCCGGGCCCGCGGTGCTGTGTTTCCGCCCATGTCGGTGTCGGTCATTACGCGACTCCTTCCATTCGGATGGTGTGGTTTTTCGTTCGACGGCCGTCTGGGCGACTGTGCCTGAGCTTCATGAGAGAGGAATGAATTCCCGGATGGGAAATCAGGAATCCGGCCGGGTGTCGGAAGGGCCGGAAGTGCGGTTCGCCTACATGGCACCTTTTGTGTGTCTACAGGGCTTCCGGACTCATGCGCAGCCTGACTGGACGGTTTCGTCGAGAATGGGCGGCTGGATGGTGGAACTGGCCGTATCGGCGCCGAAGTTGTCGACGTACAGCTTGCTGCCTGAACGTCGTACTCCTGCACCGGTGCCGGTGCCGGTGCCGGTGCCGGTGCAGTGGAGACGGGCGTTCACCTGCTCTCCCGTGGTGCAGTCCAGGACCAGGACGCAGTGGCGGCTGATGCCGGAGGCGAGTCCGCCTCATGCGGGCGGCAGGCTCTTCATGGATTGCACGACGGATAAGGATCCCCATCAACGGCTCGAATTCACAGTGCCATCACAGGGTCATAGAAAAGGCACAGGGGATGTGCGCAGGGGTGAGAGGCGCGCTGCGGGCTGGCCGACTCCTCATGCATTCTCAGATCGCGCGCCGCAGGCTTGACCTTCCGCGGATTCGATGGGCACACGGGGCATCGCCAGACCGTCTTCCTGCTTTGACCTGAGCCGATCTGTGAGACGGTCGATATCGATTGAAAAAGTTTGTTCCGGTGACCAGGCGTACGCTCATCGCCGGATCCGCCGGCGCGGGGACCGCGGCCGTACTCGGCGGTGGAGCCTTGGCGGCTGCCGGCAGCCGACGTCTCGGCACCACCGGCCTCAGGCGGTGGACCCCGTCGAGCGTTCGGGCTCGCCGGTGGATCCGGTGACGTCGGTGGCCGGGGCGGTGCCGCGGTCGTGATCGGCGTCGGGATCGGGAACGGGACCGGTCAGGTCGTTCCCGGTCGGCCGGCCCAGGAGCCAGGTCAGCAGCGGACCTGCCATCGCCGTCGTCACCACGGCCATGACGACCATGAGCGAGTAGAGGCCCTGACGGATGAAACCGAGTTGCAGACCGACGTTCAGGACGATCAGTTCGGTCAGACCGCGGGTGTTCATCAGCGTGGCCAGCGCGGCGGACTGCCGCGGCGGCATCCGGTTCAGGCGGGCCGCGGCGAACGCGCCGACGAACTTCCCGCCCACGGCCACCAGCAGGATCAGCCCCAGGTCACCGAGCCCGCCCGCGTCGAGTCCGGACAGGTCGACCTGGAGACCGGCGACCAGGAAGAACACCGGCAGGAGCAGGGTGCCGCTCATGTGGCCGAGGCGGTCGTGCACGTCGCGGCGGAGCCGCTCGGTTCCCGAGCGCGGCAGCACGGCACCGAAGAGGAACGCGCCGAAGATGTAGTGCAGGCCCACCCACTCGGTGGCGGCGGCCGACAGCAACAGGCCCGCCAGGACGCACGCGAAGACGGTCGGGGTGAGCCGCAGCGAGGACTGACGGGCCGCCAGGCGGCGCAGCGCGGGGCGCAGCACGAACAGCATGCCGAGCAGATAGGGGACGGCGAGCAGGATCCGCCACTGGTCGGGACCGGCCGATCCGCTGATGGCGACGACGGCGGCGAGCAGGGACCAGGCGAGGACGTCGTCGATCGAGGCGCAGGCCAGCGCCACCACGCCCAGCGGCGTGCGGGTCATGCCCCGGTCCGTGAGGATGCGGGCCAGCACCGGGAACGCGGTGATCGACATGGCGATGCCCATGAACAGCACGAACGCCGTCCTGTCGCCGGTCCCGTGGTCCTGTGTCAGGTAGAGGCCCAGCACCGTGCCGAGGCCGAACGGCAGGATGATGGAACTGATCGATACGGCGGGGGCGATGGCGCCGCTGCCCCGGATCAGGGCCGCGTCCCACTCCAGTCCGACGATGAACATGAAGACGGCGACGCCGACCGCGGCCAGGGCGCTGAGCAGAGGTCTCGTGGTGCCGGGGAAGAGGGCGTCGGACACCGCCCCGTGGAAGAGGGTCGGTCCCAGCGCGATGCCGGCGAGGACTTCGCCGATCACCGCGGGCTGGCCCAGGCGCCGGGCCAGCCCGCCGAGCAGCCGCGCCAGGAGGACCATGACGGCGAGGCCGACGAGGAGTGAGGTCGTCTGGTGGGTGGTCATGCGGTCGGTCTCCGTCCTTCGCGATCCCGCCCACGGCCTCGTTCGCGGAGTGCGGCCGGGCAGGCTGGGCAGATGGGCCGTTCGAGAGACGGGGAACGGACGGGAACGGCCGCCCCCTGGCGGTGATCGGGCGCGACGGATGACACCGTCGTACGGACACCACGGCTAGCTCATTGTGGGAGCGGTCCTCGCGTGGCCGGGGACGGACCGAACGAATGGCCGGAATGCGACCATGTACGTCCGGACACGCCCCGTTGACGACAGGACCGCCCTACCTACCCCTCCTGCGGTTTCCGGGCGATCAGGCAGGCCTGCGGGATCTTCTCGCTGAGGTCGGAGTCGGACTCGCTGACCGTCCGGGTGCGGAGGGCGAACCCGGCCGACACCAGCAGGCCGGCGACCGCGTCGGGCCGCCGCCGCAGGAAGTCGAGGGCGACCGGGTGGCCCCAGGGCCGGTCGAGGTGCCTCGGCTCGTCGCCGACCTGGAAGGCGATCAGGAGGTGGCCGCCCGGGGCCAGCACGCGGTGGAACCCGGCGAAGAGGGCGGGGAGTTCCTCGGTGGGGACGTGGATGGAGGAGTACCAGGAGACCACCCCGTCGAGGGAGCCGTCCGGGTGCCCGTCCAGGTCCAGCATGGAGCCCCGCTCGAACCGGACGCCCGGGTTCTCGCGGCGCGCGATCGCCAGCATCGACTCCGACAGGTCGAGGCCGGAGACCGCGAGGCCCCGCGCCGCGAGGAACCCGGTCACCCGGCCGGGGCCGCAGCCCAGGTCGGCCACCTTGCCGCCCGCGCCCACGAGTTCGGCGTACGCGGTGAGCAGGGCCCGGTCCAGCGGGTTCGCCGCCAGCACGTCGCGGAAGTGGTCGGCGTAGTCGTCGGCGACGGTGTCGTAGAAGGAGCGGGTGGTGGTGAGGAAGTCGGCGGTCATGGCAGCGCACGCTAGCCGCCCCCAACGACAGCGGCTCGGCCTAGGCCACGCCCAGCGCCCGCAGCCCGGCCGTCGCCACCGCCGCTCCCAGCACCACCGCCGGGAACGGCGCCCGCTTCCACGCCAGTACGGCGCCCACCAGCACCCCGGCCGGCCGCGCCCAGCCGGCGAAGCCCCCGCCCTCGGTCAGCGCGCCCGTGGCCAGCAGCGCGACCAGCAGCACCACGGCCCCCGCCGACAGCAGTTCCCGCACCCGCGCGGGCAGTTCGACCCGCCCGTGCAGCGCGGGCCCGACCAGCCGGAAGGCGTACGTCCCCACCGCCAGCACCACGATCGTCACGATCACCGCGACGGCCGACGCGCTCATACGGCGGCCCCCTCGCGGCCGTACGGGAACAGCCCGGCGAGCGCCAGCAGCACCGGCACGCCGGCCGGGACGAAGGGGGTCGCCGCGAGGGCGGTCAGGGCGCCGAGGGCGGCAGGGCGCCGCAGGGGGCGGCTCGCGCGCAGGGACGGCAGGACCAGGGCCACCAGGACGGCGGGGAAGGCGGCGTCCAGGCCGTAGCGGGCGGTGTCGCCGAGGGCGGTGCCCACGAGCGCCCCGGCGAGGACGCCCAGGTTCCACACGGCGAACAGGCCGAGGCCGGACACCCAGAAGGCGGCGCGGCGGCGCGCCGGATCCGGCTGGGCGAGGGCGAGGGCCACGGTCTCGTCCGTCACCAGGTGGGCGCCCAGCAGGCGCGCCGCACGGCCGGGGCCGAGCAGGTCGGCGACGGCGAGGCTGAACGCGGCCGTCCGGGTGTTGAGGAGCAGTCCGGTGGCCGCCGCGGCGAACGGGCCGCCCCCGGCCAGCAGCACCCCGACCGCGCTGAACTGTGCCGAGCCCGCGTACACCACCAGCGACATCACCACCGGCACCCAGGCCGGCAGCCCTCCGGCGACGGAGAGCGCGCCGAACGAGACGCCGACTACCCCGCTCGCCGCCCAGACGAGGGAACTGTCGCGGACCAATGACCCGAACGAGGGTGTTCGGAGAAACGAACGCATGTTTTCTACAATGAACAGAGCACCTGTCGTTCGTCAAGGCGAACGAACGTACCGACGCAGCGAACGGAGCGAACGGCATGTCCGACGTCCCCACCCGCCTGCCCCTCGACTGGATCGCCGCCTCCCTGCGGCGCGAGCGCACCCGCGCCGGGCTCTCCCTCTCCGAGCTGGCCAAACGGGCCGGCATCGCCAAGTCCACGCTGTCGCAACTGGAGGCGGCGGGCGGCAATCCGAGCATGGAGACCATCTGGGCACTGGGGGTGGCGCTGGGGGTGCCGTTCAGCGTGCTGGTCGAGCCGCCGGTGCCCGCCGTCCAGGTGATCCGCGCGGGGGAGGGTCCGACGGTCGCCTCGGAGCAGGCGCCGTACGTGGCGACCCTGCTGTCGGCCAGCCCGCCGGGCGCCCGGCGCGACCTCTACCACCTGCGGGCCGAGCCGGGGGCCGTACGGGCCTCGCAGCCGCACATCCCGGGCACGGTGGAGCACCTGATCGTGAGCACCGGACGGGTGGAGGCGGGGCCGGCCGGGGAGACGGTGGAACTGGAGCCCGGCGACTACATGACGTACCGGGGCGATGTGCCGCACTCGTACGAGGCGCTGGTGCCGGGCACGACGTTCGTGCTCGTGATGCAGCACGTGTGAGGGGCGCGAGGATTCGCCGGGAATTCATCTGGACGTAGAAGATCCGGGCGCCGGAAGGCGGGAAAAGGCAGGAGCCCCGCTGCCTTGCGGCGCGGGGCTCCTTGGGTACTGCTCTCAGACTTGCGATCTGTCGGGTGTGACGATCAGACGGGGGTGACGTTCTCCGCCTGCGGGCCCTTCGGGCCCTGGGTCACGTCGAAGGAGACCTGCTGGTTCTCCTCGAGGGAACGGAAACCCTGCGCGTTGATCGCGGAGTAGTGGACGAAGACGTCGGGGCCGCCGCCTTCCTGGGCGATGAAGCCAAAGCCCTTTTCGGCGTTGAACCACTTCACGGTTCCGGTAGCCATAAGCCCTCCTTGGGCCCAAAGGGTTGCCCTGCTCCAGAACCCTGCAAGCGTGAAAGCAAGTGCCGCACAACTGCATACGTCTGAAAACGACGAGAGCCCGCGGTTACATGCTCCGCAGGCTCTGTACTGCAAGGGAAACCAAACTGCAACTTGCGGCGAGCCTAGCACGCGGGCACCCGAAAGCAATAGAGGCCAAGATCACTTCACCCGGATGTTTGAAGATCCGGTGGAGGGGTTGACCCGGGGGCCGGAGTCCGGAGCGTACCGGACGGGGTCTAGTCTCGCGATGTGGACAATTCTCGCACCCGGCCGCGCGTCGGCCACATCCAGTTCCTGAACTGCCTGCCCCTGTACTGGGGGCTCGCGAGAACCGGCACGCTCCTCGACTTCGAACTGACCAAGGACACCCCGGAGAAGCTCAGCGAGCGACTGGTGGCCGGCGAGCTCGACATCGGCCCCGTCACCCTCGTCGAGTTCCTGAAGAACGCGGACGACCTGGTCGCCTTCCCCGACATCGCCGTCGGCTGCGACGGCCCGGTGATGTCCTGCGTGATCGTCTCCCAGGTCCCGCTGGACCGGCTGGACGGCGCCCGGGTCGCGCTCGGCTCGACCTCGCGCACCTCCGTGCGCCTCGCGCAACTGCTGCTCTCCGACCGCTACGGCGTCCGGCCCGACTACTACACCTGCCCGCCCGACCTCAGCCTGATGATGCAGGAGGCGGAGGCGGCCGTCCTCATCGGCGACGCGGCGCTGCGCGCCAACCTGCTGGACGGCCCCCGGTACGGGCTCCAGGTGCACGACCTCGGGGCGCTGTGGAAGGAGTGGACCGGCCTGCCGTTCGTCTTCGCCGTGTGGGCCGCCCGCCGCGACTACCTCGCACGCGAGCCGGACATCACCCGCCAGGTCCACGAGGCCTTCCTCGCCTCCCGCAACCTCTCCCTGGAGGAGGTCGGCAAGGTCGCCGAACAGGCTGCCCGCTGGGAGGCCTTCGACGAGCGGACCCTGGAGCAGTACTTCACGACGCTCGACTTCCGCTTCGGCGGACCGCAGTTGGAGGCCGTGAGCGAGTTCGCCCGGCGCGTCGGGCCGACGACGGGCTTCCCGGCGGACGTGAAGGTGGACCTGCTCCAGCCCTGAGGCCTCCCCGCGAAGCGCCGGCCGTTGCGCCCCTGAGGCCCGGCGGGCCCGGGCACTACCCTGCTGGGGAGTGAGGCGTTGAGGCGTTACGTGAGGCGTTGCGTTACGGGGGAGAGGGGACGCCATGCAGCCGCTCGGAGCCGACGAACCCACCGAGGTGGGGCCCTACCGGCTGCTCGGCCGGCTCGGCTCCGGCGGGATGGGCCGCGTCTACCTGGGGCGCAGCGCCGGCGGCCGCACGGTCGCGGTGAAGATCGTGCACCCGCACCTCGCCCTCGACGAGGAGTTCCGCGCCCGCTTCCGGCGCGAGGTCGAGGCCGCCCGGCGGGTCGGGGCCGCCTGGACCGCGCCGGTGCTCGACGCCGACCCGGAGGCGGGCGTGCCCTGGGTCGCCACGGCGTACGCGGCGGGCCCCTCACTGGCGGCGGCCGTCGCCGGTACGGACGGGGGCGCGCTGCCCGAGCACACCGTACGGGTCCTGGGGGCCGGGCTGGCGGAGGCGCTGGCGACCGTCCACGGACTCGGGCTCGTGCACCGGGACGTCAAGCCGTCCAACGTCCTGCTGACCGTCGACGGCCCCCTCCTGATCGACTTCGGCATCGCGCGCGCCACGGACGGCACGGCGTCGCTGACGTCCACCGGCGTCTCCGTCGGCTCGCCCGGGTACATGGCCCCCGAGCAGATCCTCGGCAAGGGCGTCACCGGCGCCGCCGACGTCTTCTCCCTCGGCGCGGTCCTGGCGTACGCGGCCACCGGCGAGCCGCCCTTCCGCGGCGACTCCTCCGCCGCCCTCCTCTACAAGGTCGTCCACGAGGAGCCGGAGCTCGGCGGACTCGGCGGTGCCCTGCGGGAGGTGGCCGAGTCCTGCCTCGCGAAGGACCCGCGCGCCCGGCCCGCCCCCGAGGAGATGGCCCGACGGCTGGCCCCCGAGGGCGCCGCCCGGCTGGTGGCGGCCGGATGGCTGCCGGGGGCGGTGGTGGAACAGGTGGGGCGCAGCGCGGTACGGGTGCTGAACCTGGAGGGGACGGGGAGGGGGACGGGGACGGGGGCGGGGGCGGGCGTGAGCGCGGGCCCGGTTCCCGGTCCTGTCCTCGGCTCGGTTCCCGGTCCGGCCGGTCCCGTCCTCGGCCCGGTTCCCGGTCCGGGAGGTCCCGTCCCCGGCCCGGTCTCGGGCCCGGTGGAGTTCAGCAGCCCGTCGGTGGGGCAGCCGCGCCCGCCCGTCACCGTCGGGGAGTTCGGGCCGCCCCCCGAGATGCCGGCCCCGGCGGACGCGGTCCCCGCCCCCCGACAGGGCGGTGAGCGGACCGGCGGCCGCCCCGGAAGACTCTCCGTGAGCCTCGCGGCCACCGCCGGCCCGGGCGAGGCCGGCCGCGGCCGCCGCCTGAGCTGCACCGTCGCCCTGGCGGTCGCGGGGGCGCTGGCCGCGGTGACGGTGGGCTCGGTGTTCGTCCTCGACCTGCTGCCGGGATCGTCGGGCAACGACACCCACGACGCCGCCGACGGCGCGCCCTCCTCGGCCTCCTCGACCACCGCGGCCCCACCGGGCTCGGACAACGGCGCCGGCGACGCCGCCACACCCACCGCCACACCCACCGCCCTGCCGTCCCGCTACCTCGGTACCTGGGAGGGCGAGGGCACCGGCCTCGACGGCCAACTCCCCATGGGCACCTTCCGCGTGACCGTCCACCAGACGGCAGTCGGCCAGGAACTGGGAGAACTGCGCCAGACCGACATCCTGGGCGCGGTCTGCCTCGACGTCCTCACCCTGAAGCAGGTGACGGCGAAGGAGATCGTCGCCACCTCGAAGGGCGCCGCCACCAACCACGCCGGCTGCAACCCCGACCCCCACACCATCCGCCTCACCCCGACGGGCGACGACCTGACGTACACCTCGGACAGCGCGGCGGAGGGACGCCCGGTGGCGCGGATGGCGCGCGTCGAGTAGCAGGACAAGATCGGGCACAGATCCAGCCAGATCGTCGACACGGGCCGATGTTTGCACAAGTTCATGTGCCAGGATCTGGCCTGAACGCGGGGTGCGTCGGCTACCAGAGCACCTGGTGAGGGCCTGGACACCCCTGGAGACCGCGGGGGAGCGGTGTGACGGGGTGGGACATCGACGTGGCCGGTGTGCGCGGGGTTCTCCAGAACACGGGCACGGTGGCGAAGAACCTGTCGGACACGGTCTGGCGATGCAGGGGAACCTGGAGGAGGCCGCTTCGGCGGCGGGGACCATCACCAGCCAGTACGGGCCGTACACGAGCACGGCCGGCATCGTGGGCTTGGCGCTGGGTGAGTTCCGGCAGCACTGGAGTGGTGATCTGCTGTACCTCGCCGAGCGCGCGTCCAGGTCGGTGAACGGCGCCGCGGAGGCCACCGGGCACTACGTCGAGGGTGACCTGGCGATGGCGGCCAGCGCGCAGCGTGAGGCGGCCAAGGAGCCGAAGGTGGACCTGCCGGGGGCCGGCGGGTGAGCGACGGGGCGAACCTGATCGACCCGGACGGCATACCGCACTTCATAGGCGACCGGCACGGGAAACATCCGTCCAGGGGGAGCGGTGTCTCGGTAGGTTCGGGTGCGACACGACTGGGCCCCCGGCCTGCCGGCCTGCCGGCCTGCCTGCCTGACGCCCGCCCGGCCCCCCCTGCCCCCGCCCGCTCACTGATCAGGACACCGCCATGGCGCGACGCACCACCACGAGTTCGACGAGGAGGCCGGCGTCATGACCGAACTCACGTCGGTCGACGCCGCGCTGATCGTCGTCGCGGCGCTGTGGGGCGTGGTGGCGGGCGCGCTGCTGCCGCGGGCCGTCTACCGGTTCTCGGTGGAACTGCCCCCGGAGGCGGAGGCGGAGGCGGAGGCGGAGGAGCAGGAGGCCGAGGGGGCCGCGGCGGCCCCGGTCCAGGAGGGCTGGCGGAGCGCCTGTCCGGACGGACACCCGATCACGGGCTGGATCGGCCCGGCCCGCTGCCGCGCCTGCGCCGCCCCGCCCGCACCCCAGGCGCCCGGCGCCTCCCCGCCCGCACACCACCCCCCCGGCGCCACCCCCTCCGCCCGCTACGTTCCCGGCGC
Organism: Streptomyces sp. NPDC059895; assembly: GCF_042731035.1. Classification (NCBI taxonomy): domain Bacteria; kingdom Bacillati; phylum Actinomycetota; class Actinomycetes; order Kitasatosporales; family Streptomycetaceae; genus Streptomyces; species Streptomyces sp. NPDC059895. The sequence goes on along the minus strand of NZ_JBHWKO010000038.1, from coordinate 43,346 downwards.
CGCCCCACCCGCCCGCTACGGCCCCGGCGCCGCCCGCCTCGCCGCCGTCACCGCCCTCGTCTGCGCCCTCGCCGCCGTCGCCACCGGTCTCCGGCCCGAGCTGGTCGTCTGGCTGCTGCTCGCGCCCGTCGGCGTGCTGCTCGCGGTCGTCGACCTGCGGGTGCGGCGGCTGCCCGACCCGCTGACCCTCCCGCTCGCCGCGGCCGCCCTCGCCCTGCTCGGCGCGGCCGCGCTGCTGCCCGAGCACGCCGGGGACTGGACGACGGCCCTGCTCGGGTCGCTCGCGCTCGGCGCCGGTTATCTCGTCCTGCACCTGATCAATCCGGCCGGCATGGGCTTCGGCGACGTGAAGCTGGCGCTCGGCGCGGGCGCCGTGCTCGGCTGGTACGGCTGGGCCGCGGTCATGCTGGGCACGTTCGCCGGGTTCCTGCTGGGCGCGCTGTACGGGGGCGCGCTCGTCGTCGCGGGGCGGGCGGGGCGCGGGACGACCATCCCGTTCGGGCCGTTCCTGATCGCGGGCGCGTTCACGGGGCTCTTGATCGGCGCGTACGCGGCCTGAAGTCCGGTGGTGCGAAGGGCTGGCGTAGGCTGGTTCGGTCCGTCCACAACCCTTGACGAAAGGGACGCTCCGGTGACCGAGAAGGCCGACCTCCAGTCCGTCCTCGACCGTGCCGCCGAGGGCGGGCGGATCACGCCAGAGGAGGCGCTCGACCTCTACCGCGACGCGCCCCTGCACGCCCTGGGCGCCGCCGCCGACGCCGTACGCCGCCGCCAGTACGCCGGGACCGAGCACATCGCGACGTACATCATCGAGCGGAACATCAACTACACCAACGTGTGCGTCACGGCGTGCAAGTTCTGCGCCTTCTACGCGGCCCCCAAGGACACGGCCAAGGGCTGGACCCGCGACCTCGACGACATCCTGCGCCGGTGCGCGGAGACGGTCGAGCTGGGCGGCACCCAGATCATGTTCCAGGGCGGACACCACCCCGACTACGGCGTGGAGTACTACGAGAAGCACTTCTCCGCCATCAAGAAGGAGTTCCCGCAGCTCGTCATCCACAGCCTGGGGGCGAGCGAGGTCGAGCACATGGCGCGGATCTCGAAGGTGTCCGTCGAGGAGGCCATCACCCGGATCCACCAGGCCGGGCTCGACTCCTTCGCCGGCGCCGGCGCCGAACTGCTGCCGGCCCGCCCGCGCAAGGCGATCGCCCCGCTGAAGGAGTCCGGCGAGCGCTGGCTGGAGATCATGGAGACGGCCCACGACCTCGGCGTCGAGTCCACCTCCACCATGCTCATGGGCACGGGCGAGACGAACGCCGAGCGCATCGAGCACCTGCGGATGATCCGTGACGTGCAGGACCGCACGGGCGGCTTCCGGGCCTTCATCCCGTACACCTACCAGCCCGAGAACAACCACCTGAAGGGCCGCACCCAGGCGACCCTCTTCGAGTACCTGCGGATGATCTCCATCGCCCGCCTCTTCCTCGACAACGTCCGCCACATCCAGGGCTCCTGGCTCACGACCGGCAAAGAGGTCGGCCAGCTGTCCCTGCACTACGGCGCGGACGACCTCGGCTCGATCATGCTGGAGGAGAACGTCGTCTCCTCGGCCGGCGCCAAGCACCGCTCCAACCGGCTGGAGATCATCGACCTGATCCGGAAGGCGGGCCGCGTCCCGGCGCAGCGCTCCACGACGTACGAGCACCTCGTCGTCCACGACGACCCGGCGAACGACCCCGCCGACGAGCGGGTCGCCTCCCACATCTCCTCGACGGCGATCGCGGGCGGCACCGCGCACCCCGAGCTGAAGATCCTCGCCGCCAACTAGCCGGCCGATGCTCACCATCCACGCGGACTCCCGGGGCTGGGCGTTCGCCGTCGACGGCGCCTGGATCGCCGAGGCGGGCCCGCTGGAGAAGCTCCTCGCCGACCACCCGCGGGCCCGGGTGCGCCAGTGGCCCGGCATCCTCACCCCCGGGCTGGTCAACCCGTACGGCACCGAGCTGCTGGAGGAGGCCTACCACCCCGATCCGCGGGAGGCCGACGAACTCGGCACCGAGCCGCTGACCGGGGACGCGCTCACCGCGCTGGCCATGGACGACGCCCGCTGGGGCGCGAGCGCCCGGCGCGGGGTGCAGCGCATGCTGGCGCACGGCACGGTCGCCGCGGCCTGCGAGAGCTTGCGCAACCGGGCCGTGCGGGACGCCGTACGCCGCTCCGGCCTCGCAGTGGTGGACCGGCTCGGGCGGCCCCCCGGGGCGCCCTCGCTCGACCCGTACGCGAGCGGGCGGCCGGCCGAGTTCGCGCCCCCGAGGGAGCGCGGTTCCGCCGCCCGGTTCGCCGTCTTCGACGTGCCGGACGAGGCGGCCCTCGTCGAACGCGGCGCCGCGACCTGCGTGGCCACGGTCGTCGAGGGCCGCCTCGTGTACCGCCGGCGCTGAGCGGGAGCGGTACACGAGGGCGGTACACGAGACGGCCGGTCCCGGCTCGCCTACTCGCCCGCGAAGGCCTCGGCTCGCCTACTCGCCCGCGAAGGCCTCGGCGAACGCCCCGTCCTCCTGCTCGACACCGCTGCACGTGGTCAGCGCGTCCTCCGTGGAGGCGCCGTCCTCGCACTGCTTGTCGCGGAAGGTCACCCACATCGACACCCAGGAGATGCCGTTCTCCTCGGCGAACGTCCGCACCTCGGCCGCGTCGGCGAGCGTGAACGTCTCGTTGTCGACGTCGTTCACGCCGATCATCGAGGTGAGCGCCATGCCCTTCCAGGCCGCCGCGTCCGACGTGCCGAACATGTCCTTCAGCTGGGTGTGCGCGGCCGTGGCCGAGGTGATCGCGTACTCGCCCATGTCCCCGGTGTACGACGAGCCGTAGTTCATCGTCATCAGGTTGATGGTGGAGACCTGGACGTTGTACTTGTTCGCCGACGTCAGCAGCGCCAGGGTGTCGGAGTCCAGCCCGGACGGCATCACCGGGACGGTGTAGGAGACCTCCAGCTCCGGCCGCTCCTCCTGGAGTTGGGCGATCGCCTGCGAACGCAGGGCGACCGACGCGGAGTCGGTCAGGTCGTCGCCCTCGATGTCGAAGTCGGCCTGCGTGGAGCCGGCCGCGTCGAGGGCCGCGCCGTACGCCTCCGCCAGCTCCGACACGCTGTCGCAGGTCGCGGCCAGCTCGTCGCCGGAGGCCCCGCCGAAGGAGACCCGGACGGAGGCGCCCGACTCCGTGAGCTTCGATATGCGGGACGCCACGGTCGTGTCGTCGATCGCGTGCGTGCCGTTCCACTCCGGCGTACAGCTGCTGCTGTCCGAGATGACGAACGCCAGGTTGTAGGCCGTGGGCGAGCCCACCGAGTCGGTGTCGTAGGACGTGGTGGCGCTCACATAGGGCGCGTAGGCCGTGCCCGAGGACGCCGTGGCGCTCTCGGACGGGGAGGCCGTGGCGGATTGTTCGGGCGTCGCGGGTGCCGCGTCCGACGAGTCGTCGGACCCCGCGGAGCATCCCGCCGTGGCCAGGGCAAACAAGCAAGTGAGCCCGGCCGCCGGCTTCAGGAGACTCCTCATTGCGCATGCACCCGCTCTCGTGATTTCTGTCTCAGGATGGAAACAAAGTGTGTTGCCGAAGTGGAAATGTCTCACATGCGGGCAGCCCGCGCGGGGGTCCTCAGGGCTTGGACAGCCGGTGGACATATGCCGCCAAAGGCGGTTCATCTTCCGCCCGAAAGGGGTGAATGGACCTCCCATCCGGCTGGTGGGCCGCACGGGGGGCCGGTGGGACTCTCAGGCAAGAGACAGGTTCGGCCATTCCTCATGGCTGCCTCACACGAAGTACAGAGTTTGGGTCACATAAACGCTCCCTAATCTCTGTGGAATGCATTCCGAGCCTGCCATCGAAAGCCGTGCGGCCGCTCGCGGTCGCCGTCGCAAACGCGACAGCGACTCCGCGGAAGGGCCCGTGTTCGTCGACAACTCCGGACGCAGGTCCAAGCTTCTGCGCCGGATAGGCCTCCTCATCAGCGTCGGCTGTCTCGCCTACGCGGCCGTCCTCGGCGCCGCGTTCATGGGCTGGGGCACCTCGCTGACCCCGTCCTCGCTGCTGCCGTTCGGCGGGAGCGGCCAGGGTGCCCAGGGCGGCCAGGGGCCCGCCGGCATCCGCCCGGACGGCGGCGTGGGCAATCAGGTCGGCCTGCCCGGCAGCACCCCGCCCTCGGGCACCGCCTCACCGTCCCCGTCCGCCTCGGCGACCGCCAACTGACGCCCACACCGACCGGAACGCAGCCACCCTCATGACGACGACTCCCTCCCGCCGGCGGCGCCGTGCCCCCTCCCGCATCGAGCGGGCGGCGGGCAAGGCCGCGGCGCTGCAGAAACCGCGTGTCATCCTCGCCCTGCTGCTCCTGCTGGGGCTCACCAGCGTGATGCTGCTCGACGGCTACCTGCGCTCCGAGGTCGGCAACGACCAGCGCGTCCGCGACGGTGCCAGCGCCAGCAAGGTGCCCGACGAGGTCCTCGAAGGCGGCCCGATCCTGACCTTTCGAGGCGGACAGGCCACCATGCTCTCGGTGCCGGACAAGACGATCGCGCTCACCTTCGACGACGGCCCGAACCCCACGTGGACGCCGCAGGTGCTGGAGATCCTCGAGGAGTACGACGTACCCGGCACGTTCTTCGTGGTCGGCTCGATGGTGTCGCGCTACCCGAGCATCGTGAACGACATGGTCGACCAGGGCAACGAGATCGGCATCCACACCTTCACCCACGTCGACCTCTCCTACCAGAGCGACGCCCGCATCGAGCGCGAGATGACACAGACCCAGCTCGCGCTGGCGGGTGCGGCCGGCATCACCACCACGCTGTTCCGCGCGCCGTACTCCTCACAGACGGACGCCATCGACAACTACAGCTGGCCCGTCTACGAGAAGCTCGGCGAGGACGGCTACACCAGCGTCTTCGTCGACACCGACAGCGACGACTGGAAGAAGCCGGGCGTCTCGAAGATCATCAAGTGGGCCACGCCGGAGGACGACAAGGGCGCGTCGGTGCTGTTCCACGACGCCGGTGGCGAGCGTTCGCAGACGATCAAGGCGCTGCCGAAGTACATCGAGAAGATGAAGGCGAAGGGGTACACCTTCACCACCGTCAGCGGCGTCATGCAGGAGCAGAACGCCGGCGCTCCGGCGGCGGCGAACTCCGGGCAGCAGCAGGACACGGGAGCCGCCACGGCCGAGGCGGGCACCGCCACAGCGGGCGCGACCGCCGGCACGGGTGGGCAGCCCGGCACCGCGCCGAACGGTGCGGGCGAGGCCGTGAACTCCCTCCAGGCCGCGCACCGCGAGGCCACCGGCGTCACCCTGTACGAGGGCAAGGCCCTCATCGCGGCGGTCGCCTTCGCCGAATGGACGGTACCCGCGCTCTCGTACGGACTGATGGTCGTCGGTGTGGCGGTCATGGGCCGCTTCGGGATGATGCTGATCCTGGCCCGCCGGCACTACAGAATCCGCAACAAACGCCGCTTCAGCTGGGGACCGACGGTCACCCGGCCGGTGAGCGTGATCGTCCCGGCGTACAACGAGAAGGAGTGCATCGCCAACACCCTCGAGTCGCTGGCGCAGAGCACCCATCCGATCGAGGTCCTCGTCGTCGACGACGGCTCGACGGACGGCACGTCGGAGATCGCGCGCGCCGCGGCCGACAAGCTCGGCATGACGAACGTCCGGGTCATCCGGCAGGAGAACGCGGGCAAGCCTGCCGCGCTCAACAACGGTGTGCGCAGCGCCAGTTACGACATCGTCGTGATGATGGACGGCGACACCGTCTTCGAGCCGGAGGCCGTGCACCAGCTGGTGCAGCCGTTCGCCGACCCGAAGGTGGGCGCGGTCGCCGGCAACGCCAAGGTCGGCAACCGCAACACGATCATCGGCGCCTGGCAGCACATCGAGTACGTGATGGGCTTCAACCTCGACCGCCGCATGTACGACCTGCTGCGCTGCATGCCGACCATCCCCGGCGCGATCGGCGCGTTCCGCCGCGACGCCGTCCTCGAGGTCGGCGGTATGAGCGAGGACACCCTCGCCGAGGACACCGACATCACCATCGCCATGCACCGCGGGGGATGGAACGTCGTCTACCAGGAGCACGCCATCGCCTGGACGGAGGCGCCCGGCTCCCTGAAGCAGCTGTGGTCGCAGCGCTACCGCTGGTCCTACGGCACCATGCAGGCGCTGTGGAAGCACCGCAAGTCCCTCACGGACAAGGGCCCCTCGGGCCGCTTCGGCCGCGTCGGCATGCCGCTGGTCGTCCTCTTCCAGATCATCACGCCGGTCTTCGCCCCGCTCATCGACGTGTTCACCATCTACTCGATGATCTTCATCGACTTCCAGGCGGCCCTGCTGGCCTGGCTGGCGGTGCTCGGAGTCCAGCTGTTCTGCGCGGGGTACGCCTTCCGCCTCGACCGCGAGAAGTACCGCTACCTGCTGATGATGCCGCTCCAGCAGCTCGCCTACCGCCAGATGATGTACCTCGTCCTCATCCACTCCTGCATCACCGCCCTCACCGGTGGCCGTCTGCGCTGGCAGAAGCTGAAGCGGACGGGCGAGGTGGGAACCCCGGCCGGGGTGAGCTGATGAGCTGGGAACAGGGGGGCCAGGGCCAGGGATACGGCCAGGGGCAGGGGTACGGCCAGGGGCAGGGGCAGTACGGCGAGGGGCAGGGGCAGTACGGCCAGGGGGGCGGGCAGGAGGGATGGCCGCAGCAGGGCTGGCCCCACCAGCAAGGCCATCAGCAGCCGTACCAGCAACCCCATCAGCAGCCGTACCAGCAGCCGTACCAGCAGTCGTATCCGCAGGGGTACGAGGGCGGATACGGGTCCGGTCACGGGCAGCAGCAGTACGCGCAGCAGCAGCCGTACCCCCAGCAGTACGCGGACCAGGGGCAGGCGCCGGTCCAGGCGCCGCCCCGGCCCCAGCCGGTGGAGGAGACGGCGCCGCTGCCCGCCGTGGCGGTGGACGAGCAGGTGGAGGCGGGGGACGAGCCGGTGAAGGCTGAGGAGCCCGCCGAGCCGGGCCGGTCCCGCCCCGCCGGCGCCGCGGAGTCCGGCGGCCGAGTGGCCGCGACGGAGGGGGAGAAGCCCTCGGGGGCGCCCAGGGCGGGCGTCCGCGACCGCTACTTCGACACCCTGCGCGCCCTGGCGCTGATCCGCGTCGTCACCTACCACACCTTCGGCTGGGCCTGGGCGAGCCTGGTCTTCCCGTCCATGGGGATCATGTTCGGCCTGGCCGGCACCCTGATGGCGAAGTCCCTGGAACGCCCCGCGCTCAAGGTGATCAGGAGCCGGATGCGCCGGCTCCTGCCGCCGTTCTGGTTCTGGGGCGTCTTCGTCGTCGTCGCGATGCTGATCCACGACTGGATGCCGGGCTGGCAGATCGTCTACTGGATCGTGCCGCTCGGGGATCCGCCGGGCAACGCCTGGGGCCAGCAGGCCTGGGAGATCCTCTGGTACCTGCGGACCTACCTGTGGTTCGTCCTGCTGTCCCCGCTCCTGCTCCGGGTGTTCCGCCTCGCCCCGGTCCCGGTCCTGGTGCTGTCCCTCGTCCCGATCATGGTCCTGACCTTCGTCTGGGCCGGTCCCGACAACCGCGTCGGCACCGCCCTGTGGGACCTGTCGACGTACCTCTTCTGCTGGATCCTCGGCTTCGCGCACCGCGACGGCGTCCTCCAGCGGATGAAGCCCGCCCTGGTGGTCGTCCTCTCGCTCGCCGCGATGGCCTACGGCGGCTGGTACGCCTTCGCCCACCAGGCCGAGTTCGGCACCTACGACCTGGACGAGGACCCGCTGGCCCAGGCCTTCTGGTCGGCCGGTTTCGTGATGCTGCTGATGTGGGCGAAGGCGTACTTCGGCATCGACTTCGCCTGGCTCACCCGCTACCGGCGCACGAACCGGATCGTCACGGTCTTCAACGCGCGCGCCGTGACGATCTACCTCTGGCACGAGATCGCCCTGGTGCTGGCGGTTCCGCTGATCGACACCTTCTGGAACGTGCCCGCGTTCGAGACGTACCTGCCGCTGAACAGCATGTGGTTCATGTTCGGCGTCGGCTGGGTGCTGATCGTGCTGTTCGTGCTGCTGTGCGGGTGGGTCGAGGACGTCGCCGGGAAGAAGCGGCCGCGGCTCCTGCCGTGAGCCGCTGCCGGCCGGGCTGCAAGAATGGCGGGGTGACCCGCGCTTCCCTGAACAAGCAGCCGCACGAAGTCGCCTCGATGTTCGACGACGTGGCGGAACGGTACGACCTGACGAACGACGTCCTCTCGCTCGGTCAGGACAGGAGGTGGCGCAAGGAGGTCGCCCGGGCGGTCGACGCCCGTCCCGCGCAGAAGGTCCTGGACCTGGCGGCCGGGACGGCCACCTCCTCGCTGCCGTTCGCCCGGACCGGCGCCTACGTCGTCCCCTGCGACTTCTCCCTCGGCATGCTCCAGGTCGGCAAGAAGAAGCACGCCTGGCTGCCGTTCACCGCGGGCGACGCGACGCGGCTGCCGTTCAAGGACGACACCTTCGACGCCGTCACGATCTCCTTCGGGCTGCGCAACGTGCAGGACTTCGACTCCGCCCTGCGCGAGATGCACCGGGTGACGCGGCCGGGCGGACGGGTCGTGATCTGCGAGTTCTCGCACCCGACCTGGGCGCCCTTCCGCACCGTCTACACCGAGTACCTGATGCGCGCCCTGCCGCCGGTGGCGCGCGCGGTGTCGTCGAACCCCGACGCGTACGTCTACCTCGCCGAGTCCATCCGCGCCTGGCCCGACCAGCCCGCCCTGGCCGAACACCTGCGCAAGGCCGGCTGGTCGAAGGTCGCCTGGCGCAACCTGACCGGCGGCGTGGTGACCCTGCACCGGGGCTTCAAGGCGAGCTGACCCCCGGGTCCGCGGCGGCGCCTACCCGATGACCGGCTCGAAAGCGTCTCCCGGCCGGTCCAGAGCGTCCTGCGGCCGGTCCAGAGTGCCTCCCGGCCGGTCCCGAGCGTCTCCCGGCCGGTCCAGTTCGCGCTCCAGCCCGCCCCCGCCCGGTCTCGGCAGACGGGGCTCGCGGACGCCCGCGCCCCCACCGCCCTCGCCGTCGGTGAAGTCGAACCACACCGTGACGACCGCGCCGCGCGGTACCTCGGCACCGGGCGGCGGGTACTGCCGTACGACGTGGTCGACGACGGTGCGGTGGAAGTCGGGCCGGTCCGGCGCGGCCAGCAGCACTCCTCGAGCCGTGGCCGTCTCGCGCGCGTCCACGGCCATCAGGCCGACGAGTCTCGGCACGCGCACTTCGGGCGTTTTGGGCCGTATGAGCACAGATGTCACCCCCAGTGGTACGGGAAGAGTAGCCGTACGGCGGCGCCATCCGGAAGGGTTCGGTGTCTATCCGTAGTAATTTCCGCGCCTGTTGACTACACAGAGTAGCCATCGGGGAGGTCGAGCCGGTAGCAGTGCCCCTCCCGCCCGGCTCCCGGCGTCGTGAAGACCTCCGCCAGCCGCATGCCGAGCCGCCGGGTGACCGCGATCGAACGGGCGTTGCGCGCGTCGACCATGGCCACCACACCCGGCACCCCGGCCGCCCGCACCCGCTCCAGCGTCATCCGCGCGGCGGCGGTGACATACCCCTGGCCCCAGTGGTCCCGGCCCAGCCGCCAGCCGATCTCGATCTCCCCCGTGGGCCCCCACTCCCGCTCCCAGGGCTGGGCGCCGGTGAAGCCGACGACCTCACCCGATACGTCGAGCACGGTCCACAGGCAGAAACCGCGCTCGGCGTCGTGCCGGCGCTGGCGGGCGGTGAGCTCCTCGTAGACGGACAGCCCCGCGGGACTGCCGCCGTGGAACTCCATGACGTCCGGGTGGGCGAAGGCCCGGTGCCAGGCCACCGCGTCCTCGTCCGTGGGGACGCGCAGCCGTACGACGGGGAGAACTCGGTTCACGGAGGCAGCCCTTCAGCCGGGTGATCAGTACCGCTGAATAGACTGCCCATGTCCTGTGCCGGCCGGCACACAGATGTCGAACTTGGGGAGATCCCGCCGTGACCGTCGAGACCGAGCCCCTCTCCGGAAACGCCGCCGATGTGATCGTCGTCGGGGCGGGCCCGGCCGGATCCACGACCGCCTACCACCTCGCCAAGGCCGGACTCGACGTCCTTCTGCTGGAGAAGACCGAGTTCCCGCGCGAGAAGGTGTGCGGCGACGGTCTCACCCCGCGCGCCGTCAAGCAGCTCGTGGCCATGGGCATCGACATCTCCGAGGAGGCCGGCTGGCTGCGCAACAAGGGCCTGCGCATCATCGGCGGCGGGGTCCGCCTCCAGCTGGACTGGCCGGATCTCGCCTCCTTCCCCGACTACGGCCTCGTCCGCAAGCGCGACGACTTCGACGAACAGCTGGCGCGCCAGGCGCAGAAGGCGGGCGCGCGGCTGTACGAGCGCTGCAACGTCGGCGCCCCGATCGTCGACGACCGCACCGGCCGGATCACCGGCGTGCGCGCCAAGCTGGGCGAGGAGAAGCGCGAAGTCACCTTCCACGCCCCGCTGGTCGTCGCCGCCGACGGCAACTCCACCCGGCTGTCCCTGGCCATGGGCCTGCACCGCCGGGAGGACCGGCCGATGGGCGTCGCGGTCCGCACCTACTTCACCTCCCCGCGCCACGAGGACGACTACCTGGAGTCCTGGCTGGAGCTGTGGGACCGGCGGGGCCCGGGCGAGGACCGGCTCCTGCCGGGCTACGGCTGGATCTTCGGCATGGGCGACGGCACCTCCAACGTCGGCCTGGGCGTCCTCAACACCTCCGACTCCTTCAAGGAACTGGACTGGCGCGAGGTCCTCAAGGCCTGGTGCGCCTCCATGCCCGAGGACTGGGGCTACACCCCGGAGAACATGACCTGCCCCATCCGCGGCGCCGCCCTGCCCATGGCCTTCAACCGCCAGCCCCACTACACCAAGGGCCTGCTCCTCGTCGGCGACGCCGGCGGCCTGGTGAACCCCTTCAACGGCGAGGGCATCGCCTACGCCATGGAGTCCGGCCAGATCGCCGCGGACGTCATCGTCCAGGCGCACGCCCGCGCCACCCCCGGCCAGCGCGAACTCGCCCTCCAGCGCTATCCGCGGATCCTCAAGGACACCTACGGCGGCTACTACACGCTGGGCCGCGCCTTCGTGAAGCTCATCGGCAACCCGAAGGTCATGAAGATCGCCACCCAGCGCGGCCTGACCCACCCCCTGCTGATGAAGTTCACCCTGAAGATGCTGGCGAACCTGACCGACCCGACGGGCGGCGACGCGATGGACCGCATCATCAACGGCCTGAGCAAGGTGGCGCCCAAGGCGTGACCGGCGGGGGCGAGACCCCCGCGGTCCCGTGGGAAGCCCGAAGGGCCGCTGCCCCCGAGCGGCAGCGGCCCTTCGTCCCGTGTGCCGGGCGCGGTGGCGTGTCAGAGCACGCGCACCGCACCGGACGCGGGGTAGCCGGAGAGATCCTGGATGACGACGCCCTTGGACGGGTTGGCCGCGTCCAGGTACTGGCCGTCGCCGATGTACACGCCCACGTGGTACGCGGAACCCTTGCCGCCCCAGTAGAGGATGTCACCGACCTGGAGGTCGGACAGGGAGACATCCGTGCCTGCCATCGACTGGTCCTGCGAGACGCGCGGCAGGTCGACGCCGACCTGGCGGAACGCGGCCTGCACGAGCGAGGAGCAGTCCCACGCGTTGGGCCCGGTGGCACCCATGACGTAGGCGTCGCCCACCTGCGCCCTGAGGAAGGCGATGACCGTCGCCACGCTGCCGCTGGACGGGGCGGAGGCGGTCGTGGAGGCGCTCGCGGAGGCGGTGGTGGTGGTCAGGGTGGTCCGCTCCGTGGAGCGGGAGACGGCGGCCTCGGCGGCGGCCTCGCGGGCCTCCTCGGCGGCCTTCTTCTTCGCCGCGGCCTTCTTGGCGGCGGCGAGGTCCTTCTTGGCCTCCGCGGCCGCCGCGGCGGCGGCCGCGTCACGCTCGGCCTCCAGCTGGTAGTTCGCCGCGGCCTGCTGCGTGGCCTCGGCGGACTGCGCGACCTGTGCGGCCAGGTCTCCCGTCAGTACGGGCAGTTCGAGCGTCTGCGTCACCGGCTCGGCGGCGTTGGCCGATCCTGACGCCGTGGCGACGGCCAGCGTGCCGAGAACACCACTGGCGACTCCGGCCCGCATCGCGATCGTGGACGCGCTGCGGCGGGGCTTCCGGTGGCTGCGTATGTGAGCGGTGTGGGACATGAGTACAACCGGTACCAGGGGCTCCTTCATACCTTCAAGAAACGTGTGCTGCGCCACAATTGTTCAATGGCCCCCCTGAATACCTGCTCGGCCACTCCTTATTGACGCCTTAACGGGCAATGCGGACGTGGGTGCCCAAGCCTGTGATCATTGGCTTTCGCTGTTACGCCCGAATTGCCCCGCGCCTACCACTGGTTACGACGGTTGGCCAAGCCCGGCTTTTGGGCGCCCCCTGCCGGTGTGGCGGAGGTCACGGAACGATCGCCGTTACGCCGACGTCCCGGGCGAACGGGCCGGCCGGCTCCGCTCGTGAACGCGTGCACACGTCCACACCCGGCTCCGCGACTCCTTCCGGCGTGTGAAACGCGTCCCCTATCAGGGACTGGCGCCCAACGCCAATTTGCATGCAAGGGAAGTTTCTTGATATTGAGACGCGCCCTGCCGCCTGCGGTGACGAGCGTAAATGTCACCTCTTGTGATCACTCCGACGCTTCTTGTACGAAGATCGCTGCCGATATGACTTCATGATCGATCGTCAGGTGGTGGAGATCACAAAGCTTGTGGAATACCCCGTGTCGCAGATCACAGAGCGGCAGGCATAAGATGCGAGGCAGTTGGGCTTGTGACCTGCTTCACATGTTCGCGATCTTCGCCGGGACGGGCGGGGCTCGTGAGCCGGGTGGGGCGCGAGTGAGCCCACGCCATCGCCAGCAGTCAGTGCCGACTGAGAGGAGCGAGGAGCGGTGAACGCGTATGCGCCCATCCTCGTACTGGGAGCCCTCGGGGCAGGCTTTGCGATCTTCTCCGTGGTCATGGCCACGTTGATCGGGCCGAAGCGGTACAACCGCGCGAAGCTCGAGGCCTACGAGTGCGGAATCGAGCCGACCCCCACGCCGGCCGGCGGCGGGCGCTTCCCCATCAAGTACTACCTGACGGCGATGCTCTTCATCGTCTTCGACATCGAGATCGTCTTCCTCTACCCCTGGGCCGTCACCTTCGACGCCCTGGGGCTTTTCGGGCTCGTGGAGATGCTGCTCTTCGTGCTCACCGTCTTCGTCGCCTACGCGTACGTGTGGCGGCGCGGCGGCCTGGAATGGGACTGAGGGGCCTTTAGTCATGGGACTCGAAGAAAAGCTGCCGAGCGGCTTCCTGCTGACCACCGTCGAGCAGGCCGCGGGCTGGGTGCGCAAGGCGTCCGTCTTCCCCGCCACGTTCGGCCTCGCCTGCTGTGCCATCGAGATGATGACCACCGGCGCCGGCCGCTACGACCTGGCGCGCTTCGGCATGGAGGTCTTCCGCGGTTCGCCGCGCCAGGCGGACCTGATGATCGTCGCGGGCCGGGTCAGCCAGAAGATGGCGCCGGTGCTCCGGCAGGTCTACGACCAGATGCCGAACCCCAAGTGGGTGATCTCCATGGGCGTGTGCGCGTCCTCGGGCGGCATGTTCAACAACTACGCGATCGTCCAGGGCGTCGACCACATCGTCCCCGTCGACATCTACCTCCCCGGCTGCCCGCCGCGCCCGGAGATGCTGATGGACGCGATCCTCAAGCTCCACCACAAGATCCAGAACTCCAAGCTGGGCGTGAACGCCGAGGAGGCGGCCCGCGAGGCGGAGGAGGCGGCGCTCAAGGCCCTGCCCACGATCGAGATGAAGGGGCTGCTGCGGTGAGCGACGCGAACGGCACCCACGGCGGGAAAGCGGCGAACGGGCCCGGCGGCTCGTCCGGCACCCCGGGCGGGTCCGGTACGCCGGGTCAATCCGGTGCGCCGGGTGGGTCCGGTGCGCCGGGTGGATCCGGCACGCCGGGCGGGCCGGAGAAGGTGAGCGGGCCGGAGAAGGCGAACGGGTCGCGTAAGGCCGACGGGCCGGAGAAGGTGAGCGGGCCGGAGAAGGCGAACGGGTCGCGTAAGGCCGACGGGCCGGAGAAGGCGAACGGGTCGCGCAAGGTGGACGGGGCGAACGGGGCGAATCCCGAGAAGGACCTCTCCGCCTCCAACCTCCCCGGCCAGCGTGGCGAGGGCGGCGAGGAGGTCCGCGTCCAGCGCGGCATGTTCGGCGCGAACAACGGCGGCGACACCTCCGGATACGGCGGCCTGGTCCGGTCGGTCCGCCTCCCGGGGCCGGCGAGCCGCCCCTACGGCGGCTGGTTCGACGAGGTCGCCGACGAGCTGGAGGGCGCGCTGGAGGAGCAGGGACTCCTCCCCGAGAACGCCATCGAGAAGACGGTCGTCGACCGCGGCGAACTGACCTTCCACATCGAACGCGAACACCTGCCGCGCCTCGCCCGCACCCTGCGCGACGACCCGGCCCTCCGCTTCGAGCTCTGCACCGGCGTCAGCGGCGTCCACTACCCGAACGACAAGGGCCGCGAGCTGCACGCCGTCTACCACCTGCGCTCGATCACCCACAACCGGCTGATCCGCCTCGAAGTCAGTGCCCCGGACGCCGACCGGCACATCCCGTCCCTCGTCCCGGTCTATCCGACCAACGACTGGCACGAGCGCGAGACCTACGACTTCTTCGGCATCGTCTTCGACGGTCACCCGGCCCTGACGCGGATCATGATGCCGGACGACTGGCAGGGACATCCGCAGCGCAAGGACTACCCCCTCGGCGGCATCCCCGTCGAGTACAAGGGCGCCCAGATCCCGGCTCCGGACCAGCGGAGGTCGTACTCGTGAGCACTTCGCACGCCTCCCCTCGGGAGACCACCGAGGGCACTGTCTACACCGTCACCGGTGGCGACTGGGACGAGGTCGTCCAGTCCGCGTCCCGCGCCGACGACGAACGGATCGTCGTCAACATGGGTCCTCAGCACCCCTCCACCCATGGGGTGCTCCGCCTCATCCTGGAGATCGAGGGCGAGACCGTCACCGAGGCCCGCTGCGGCATCGGCTACCTCCACACCGGCATCGAGAAGAACCTCGAGTTCCGCACGTGGACGCAGGGCACGACGTTCGTGACGCGCATGGACTACCTGACGTCCTTCTTCAACGAGACCGCCTACTGCCTCGCCGTCGAGAAGCTCCTCGGCATCGAGGACCAGATCACCGAGCGAGCGAAGATCATCCGGGTGCTCCTGATGGAGCTGAACCGGCTCTCCTCCCACCTGGTGTGCATCGCCACCGGCGGTATGGAACTCGGCGCCACCACGATCATGATCTACGGATTCCGTGATCGTGAACTGATCCTCGACATCTACGAGCTCATCACGGGCCTGCGGATGAACCACGCGTACATCCGCCCCGGCGGACTCGCCCAGGACCTGCCGCCCGGCGCGGTGGACCAGATCCGCGAGTTCGTGAAGAAGATGAAGAAGAACCTCCCGGAGTACGACAAGCTCGCCACCGGGAACCCCATCTTCAAGGCCCGCATGCAGGACATCGGCCACCTCGACCTGGCCGGCTGCATGGCCCTCGGCGCCACCGGCCCGATCCTGCGCTCCACCGGCCTGCCGCACGACCTGCGCAAGGCCCAGCCCTACTGCGACTACGAGACGTACGACTTCGACGTCCCGACCACGGACTCCTGCGACGCCTACGGCCGCTTCCTGATCCGGCTCGAGGAGATGCGCCAGTCCCTCGGGATCATCGAGCAGTGCCTGGACCGGCTGCAGCCCGGCCCGGTCATGGTCGGCGACAAGAAGATCGCCTGGCCGGCCCAGCTCGCCCTGGGCCCGGACGGCCTCGGCAACTCCCTCGACCACATCAGGAAGATCATGGGCACCTCCATGGAGGCCCTGATCCACCACTTCAAGCTGGTCACCGAGGGCTTCCGCGTCCCGCCGGGACAGGCGTACGCGGCCGTCGAGTCGCCCAAGGGCGAGCTCGGGGTGCACGTCGTGTCCGACGGCGGCACCCGCCCCTACCGGGTCCACTTCCGCGACCCGTCCTTCACCAACCTGCAGGCCATGGCGGCGATGTGCGAGGGCGGCCAGGTCGCCGACGTCATCGTCGCCGTCGCGTCCATCGACCCCGTGATGGGAGGCGTCGACCGGTGACCACCTCTTCTTCGGAGCGGGCCGTCAGCCTGGGCATGCCCGAGGTGCCCGCGCCCGCCTACCCGGACGACGTCCGGGCCCGGCTCGAACGGGACGCGCGCGAGGTCGTCGCCCGCTACCCCGACTCCCGCTCCGCGCTCCTGCCGTTGCTGCACCTCGTGCAGTCGGAGGAGGGACACGTCACGCGCACCGGGATGCTGTTCTGCGCGGACGTGCTCGGACTGACCACCGCCGAGGTCACCGCGGTCGCCACCTTCTACACCATGTACCGGCGCCGGCCGAGCGGTGACTACCAGGTCGGGGTCTGCACCAACACCCTCTGCGCGGTGATGGGCGGTGACGCGATCTTCGAGGAGCTCCAGGAGTACCTGGGCGTCGGCAACGGCGAGACCACCGACGACGGCAAGGTCACCCTGGAACACATCGAGTGCAACGCGGCCTGCGACTTCGCGCCGGTCGTGATGGTCAACTGGGAGTTCTTCGACAACCAGACCGTGGAGAGCGCGAAACGCCTGGTCGACGACCTGCGGGAGGGACGGACCGTCTCGCCCACGCGCGGGGCGCCGCTGTGCACCTTCAAGGAGACCGCCCGGATCCTGGCGGGCTTCCCCGACGAGCGTGACGGCGCCGTGGAGGCGAGCGGCAGCGCGGGACCGGCGTCGCTGGTGGGCCTTCGCCTGGCCAGGGGAGAGACCGCACCCGCGCGCGTGGTCCACCCGCGCGACGGGGGACCGCACGACGGCGGACCGCACGACGAACCGCGGGACGGGGCCGTGCACGAGCCCTCGCCGACGGCCCACCTCAGTTCGCACGACGCGCCGCAGGACACATCGGCCTCCGACCCGGCCCACCCGGCAGGGCCTACCGCCGAGGAGGGGGAGTGATGACCTTGGCACCCGAGCTGAAAGGCGGCAGCCCCGAGAAGCTGCTCGCACCCGTGCTGTCGGCCTTCTGGGACGAGGACCGGTCCTGGACTCTGGACGTCTACCGGAGGCACGAAGGGTACGAGGGGCTCCGCAAGGCGCTCGCCATGTCCCCGGACGACGTGATCGCGTACGTCAAGGACTCCGGTCTGCGCGGGCGCGGCGGCGCGGGATTCCCGACCGGAATGAAATGGCAGTTCATTCCGCAGGGTGATGGAAAACCGCACTATCTAGTTGTCAACGCCGACGAATCGGAGCCGGGAACCTGTAAGGACATCCCGCTCCTGTTCGCGAACCCGCACAGCCTCATCGAGGGCATCGTCATCGCGTGTCATGCCATCAGGTCGTCTCATGCCTTCATCTATCTGCGGGGTGAAGTCGTCCCAGTTTTGCGGCGGTTGCACGAGGCCGTGCGTGAGGCCTACGCGGCGGGCTACCTCGGCGAGAACATCCTGGGCAGCGGACTCGACCTCGAACTCACCGTGCACGCGGGCGCGGGCGCGTACATCTGCGGTGAGGAGACCGCGCTGCTGGACTCGCTCGAAGGCCGCCGTGGTCAACCGCGGCTCCGTCCCCCTTTCCCTGCTGTCGCGGGCCTCTACGCGTGCCCGACTGTGGTGAATAACGTCGAATCGATCGCGTCAGTTCCCGCGATTCTGAACAACGGCAAGGAATGGTTCAGGTCGATGGGCAGCGAGAAGTCCCCGGGCTTCACGCTGTACTCGCTCAGCGGCCATGTCGCCAGCCCCGGCCAGTACGAGGCCCCACTCGGCATCACCCTCCGTCAGCTCCTGGAGATGAGCGGCGGCATGCGACCGGGCCACCGCCTCAAGTTCTGGACGCCGGGCGGCTCCTCGACCCCGATGTTCACCGACGAGCACCTCGACGTCCCTCTCGACTACGAAGGAGTGGGCGCCGCGGGTTCCATGCTCGGCACGAAAGCCCTCCAGTGCTTCGACGAGACGACCTGCGTCGTCCGCGCCGTCACCCGCTGGACCGAGTTCTACGCCCACGAGTCGTGCGGCAAGTGCACGCCGTGCCGCGAGGGCACGTACTGGCTGGTGCAACTGCTGCGGGACATCGAGGCCGGCAAGGGCGTCATGTCCGACCTCGACAAGCTCAACGACATCGCCGACAACATCAACGGCAAGTCCTTCTGCGCCCTCGGCGACGGTGCCGCCTCGCCGATCTTCTCCTCGCTCACGTACTTCCGCGAGGAGTACGAGGAGCACATCACGGGCCGCGGCTGCCCGTTCGACCCGGCCAAGTCGACGGCCTGGGCCGACCGCACGGAGGTGAACGCATGACCGTGACCACCAGCGCTCCCGCGGGCGGGGGAGAGGCGGCGGTCCCGCCGGAGGACCTCGTCACGCTGACCATCGACGGCGCGGAGATCAGCGTGCCCAAGGGCACCCTGGTGATCCGGGCCGCCGAGCAGCTCGGCATCGAGATCCCGCGCTTTTGCGACCATCCCCTCCTCGACCCGGCCGGCGCCTGCCGCCAGTGCATCGTCGAGGTCGAGGGCCAGCGCAAGCCCATGGCGTCCTGCACGATCACGTGCACGGACGGAATGGTGGTGAAGACCCACCTCACCTCGCCGGTGGCCGAGAAGGCCCAGCACGGTGTGATGGAGCTGCTCCTCATCAACCACCCGCTGGACTGCCCGGTCTGCGACAAGGGCGGCGAGTGCCCCCTGCAGAACCAGGCCATGTCGCACGGCAACGCCGAGTCCCGCTTCGAGGGCAGGAAACGGACCTACGAGAAGCCCGTCCCCATCTCCACGCAGGTCCTGCTCGACCGCGAGCGGTGCGTGCTGTGCGCCCGCTGCACCCGCTTCTCCAACCAGGTCGCGGGCGACCCGATGATCGAGCTGATCGAGCGGGGCGCGCTCCAGCAGGTCGGCACCGGTGAGGGCGACCCGTTCGAGTCGTACTTCTCCGGCAACACCATCCAGATCTGCCCGGTCGGCGCGCTGACCTCGGCGGCGTACCGCTTCCGCTCCCGTCCCTTCGACCTCGTCTCCTCGCCGTCGGTCTGCGAGCACTGCTCCGGCGGCTGCGCCACCCGCACCGACCACCGGCGCGGCAAGGTCATGCGACGGCTCGCCGCCGACGACCCCGAGGTCAACGAGGAGTGGATCTGCGACAAGGGGCGGTTCGCGTTCCGGTACGCGCAAGCGCGGGACCGCCTCCAGACGCCGCTCGTGCGGGACGCCGAGGGCACCCTGGTACCGGCGTCCTGGCCGGAGGCGTTGCAGATCGCGGCCCAGGGGCTGCTCGCCTCGCGCGGCCGGACCGGTGTCCTGACCGGGGGCCGGCTCACCGTCGAGGACGCCTACGCGTACAGCAAGTTCGCGCGCGTGGCGCTCGACACCAACGACATCGACTTCCGCGCGCGCGTGCACAGCAGTGAGGAGGCCGACTTCCTGGCGGCCGGCGTGGCCGGACACGGCCGCGACCTCGACGGTACGGGTGTCACCTACGCCTCGCTGGAGAAGGCGCCCGCCGTCCTGCTGGTCGGGTTCGAGTCCGAGGAGGAGGCACCCGGCGTCTTCCTGCGGCTGCGCAAGGCCTGGCGCAAGCACGGGCAGCAGGTGTTCTCGCTGGCCACGCACGCCACCCGGGGCCTGGAGAAGGCGGGCGGCACGCTGCTGCCGGCCGCCCCGGGCACCGAGACCGAGTGGCTGGACGCGCTGGCCGGCGGCGTCGGCCTGGAGGACGCCGGCAGCCTGGCCGCCGAGGCGCTGCGCGCCGAGGGCGCGGTCATCGTCGTGGGCGAGCGGCTGGCCGCCGTGGCCGGCGGGCTCACCGCCGCCGTACGGGCCGCGAACGCTACCGGCGCCGCGCTGGCGTGGATTCCGCGCCGGGCCGGGGAGCGGGGCGCGATCGAGGCCGGCGCGCTGCCGTCGCTGCTGCCGGGCGGACGCCCGGCCATCGACCCGCGCGCGCGGGACGAGGTCGCGGCCGCCTGGGGTGTTGCCGTGCTCCCGCACCGCTACGGCCGTGACACCGGGCAGATGATCGAGGCCGCGGTGTCGGGTGAGCTGCAGGCGCTGCTCGTCGCCGGCGTGGAGGTCGCCGACCTGCCCGACCCGGCACGCGCGCGTGAGGCGCTCGACGAGGTCGGCTTCGTGGTCTCGCTGGAACTGCGGCCCGGAGAGATCACCGAGCGCGCCGACGTCGTTCTGCCCGTGGCCGCGGTCGCCGAGAAGACGGGCGCCTTCCTCAACTGGGAGGGCCGGGTGCGTTTCTTCGAGGCCGCGCTCAAGCCCGACCAGATGATCCGCCGCCCGGCGCAGTCCGACGCGCGGGTGCTGCAGATGCTGGCCGACGCCATGGACGTCCACCTGGGCCTGCCGGACCTGCGGACCGCCCGCGCGGAGCTGGACCGGCTCGGCGCCTGGGACGGGCCGCGGGCCGTCGAACCGGCGGAGAGCGCCGGCGTCCTGCCGCGGCCCGCCGCCGGTGAGGCCGTGCTCGCTGGGCACCGGCTGCTGCTCGACCAGGGGCTCCTCCAGCAGGGCGACGAGGCGCTCGCCGGGACGCGGCACGCCGCCCACGCGCGCGTGTCGGCCGCCACGGCCGCCGAAGCCGGTGTCGACGACGGCGGCGTACTCGCGGTGACCGGTACCGCCGGCACGGTCGAACTGCCCGTGCGGATCACCGAGATGCCCGACCGCGTGGTGTGGCTCCCGCTGAACTCCGTGGGCGGGGGCGTCGCCTCCGACACCGGGGCCCGGCCCGGTTCCCTCGTCCGCATCGGCCCGGCGACGGCTGCCGCAGCCCCCCAGGAGGTGGAGGCATGAGCCCGTACCTCGCCGTCGAAGACCTCTCGATGTTCGGCCGCGACCCGTGGTGGCTGGTCGTGGTCAAGGCGGTCTTCTGCTTCGCCTTCCTGATGGTGACCGTGCTGTTCTCCATCGTCTGGGAGCGCAAGGTCGTCGCCTGGATGCAGCTGCGCATCGGCCCCAACCGGCACGGGCCCTGGGGCATGCTCCAGTCGCTCGCCGACGGCATCAAGCTGATGCTGAAGGAGGACCTCGTCGTCAAGCGCGCCGACAAGGTGGTGTACGTCCTCGCGCCGATCATCGCGGCCATCCCGGCCTTCATGGCGATCGCGGTGATCCCCTTCGGCCCGGCCGGCAACGAGGTCTCGATCTTCGGCCAGCGCACCACGATGCAGCTCACGGACCTGCCGATCGCGATGCTCTACATCCTCGCGGTCGCCTCGGTCGGCATCTACGGCATCGTCCTAGCCGGCTGGAGCTCCGGCTCCACCTACCCGCTCCTGGGCGGGCTGCGCTCCTGCGCGCAGATGATCTCCTACGAGATCGCGATGGGCGCCGCCTTCGCCTCGGTGTTCCTCTACTCCGGCTCCATGTCGACGTCGACGATCGTCGAGCAGCAGCAGGACCGCTGGTACATCCTGTTGCTGCCGGTCTCCTTCATCCTCTACATCGTCACGATGGTCGGCGAGACCAACCGCGCCCCCTTCGACATGCCGGAGTCCGAGGGCGACCTGGTCGGCGGCTTCAACACCGAGTACTCGTCGATCAAGTTCGCGATGTTCATGCTCGCCGAGTACGTGAACATGGTGACGGTCTCGGCCGTGTCGGTGACGCTCTTCCTCGGCGGCTGGCGGGCCCCCTGGCCGGTCAGCACCTTCTGGGAGGGCGCGAACCACGGCTGGTGGCCGATGCTCTGGTTCACCGTCAAGGTCCAGCTGCTGCTGTTCTTCTTCATCTGGCTGCGCGGCACGCTCCCCCGCGTCCGCTACGACCAGCTGATGAAGCTCGGCTGGAAGGTCCTCATCCCGGTCTCGGTGACGTGGCTGATGCTCGTCGCGACCGTGCGGACGCTGCGCAACGAGAACTACGACTTCGCCGACATCGCCCTCTACGTCGGCGGCGCCGTCCTGGTCCTGCTGCTGCTCTCCTTCGTCGCCGACATGTTCCGCGACCGCGGCAGGCAGGCCGAGGCACCCGCCGAGCCGGCCGGCTTCGACCCGATGGCGGGCGGGTTCCCCGTACCGCCGCTGCCCGGACAGGAGCTGCCGCCGGTGCCGAGGCGCCGCCCGCGACGCCAGCGGGAGCTGATTGTCAGTGGTGGGACCGATACTCACAGTGACGGAACTCTGGATGGAAAGGAGGCGTCCGATGGCTGAGGAGCCCGAGGAGACCAAGCCCGGTTTCCAGAACCCGGTGGCCGGCTTCGGCGTGACCTTCAAGGCCATGTTCAAGAAGCGGCTGACCGAGCAGTACCCGGAGCAGAAGAAGACCACGGCTCCGCGGTTCCACGGACGGCACCAGCTCAACCGCCATCCGGACGGCCTGGAGAAGTGCGTCGGCTGCGAGCTGTGCGCCTGGGCCTGCCCAGCCGACGCCATCTACGTCGAGGGCGCGGACAACACCGAGGAGGAGCGCTACTCCCCGGGCGAGCGGTACGGCCGCGTCTACCAGATCAACTACGCCCGCTGCATCCTGTGCGGCCTGTGCATCGAGGCGTGCCCCACGCGCGCGCTCACGATGACCAACGAGTTCGAGCTCGCCGACTCCAGCCGCGCCAACCTCATCTACACCAAGGAGCAGTTGCTGGCCGGCCTCGAGGACGGCATGGTCGATTCGCCGCACGCCATCTACCCCGGGACGGACGAGCAGGACTACTACCGGGGCCTGGTGACGGAGGCCGCGCCCGGCACCGAGCGGCAGGTCGCCGTCTCCAAGGGCGAGGTGCCGCAGGAGGCCGCCTCGACCTTCGGTGAGGGCGAGCCCACCACGGGGGAGGTGATCGGCCGATGAGCGCGCAGCTCGCCGTCCACTCCTCCGCCCAGCTCGCCGCCTACTCCACCTCCACCGGCGAGGCCTTCCAGTTCTGGGTGCTCGGCACCGTCGCGGTGATCGGCGCCCTGTGCACCGTCTTCATGAAGAGGGCCGTGCACAGCGCGCTCTGCCTCGCCACAACGATGATCATCCTTGCGGTGTTCTACCTCGCCAACGGTGCCTACTTCCTGGGCATCGTGCAGATCGTCGTCTACACCGGCGCGATCATGATGCTGTTCCTGTTCGTGGTGATGCTCGTCGGCGTTACCGCGGCGGACTCCCTGAAGGAGACCATCAAGGGCCAGCGCTGGCTGGCCCTCCTGTGCGGCCTCGGCTTCGGTGTCCTGCTGGTCGCGGGTATCGCCAACGCCTCCCTGACCGAGTTCGACGGCCTCGCGCAGGCCAACGCCGGTGGCAACGTGGAGGGACTGGCGGCCCTCATCTTCACCAAGTACGTCTTCGCCTTCGAGATCACCGGCGCCCTGCTCATCACGGCCGCCGTCGGCGCCATGGTGCTCACCCACCGCGAGCGGACCGAGCGGGCCAGGACCCAGCGCGAGCTGGCCGAACAGCGGGTGCGCGAGGGCAAGCACGTTCCGCCGCTGCCGGCACCGGGCGTGTACGCGCGGCACAACGCCGTCGACATCGCGGGCCTGCTGCCCGACGGCACCCCGTCGGAGCTCACGGTCAGCCGGACGCTCCGCGAGCGCGGCCAGATCCGTGACGTGTCCGCCGAGGCGCTGAGCGACCTCAAGGCGCTGGAGCACCGCGCGGAGGAACGCCTGGAGCGGTCCGCGATCGAGCCGCCGCACACCGGGCGGAACTCCCGTCGCACCGAGGAGGCGTCCCAGTGAACCCGGTCAACTACCTGTATCTGGCGGCCCTGCTGTTCACGATCGGCGCGACCGGTGTGCTGATCAGGCGCAACGCGATCGTCGTGTTCATGTGCATCGAGCTGATGCTCAACGCCTGCAACCTCACGCTCGTCGCCTTCTCCCGGATGCACGGCAATCTCGACGGCCAGATCATCGCCTTCTTCACGATGGTCGTCGCCGCCGCGGAGGTCGTGGTCGGACTCGCGATCATCGTGTCGCTGTTCCGTTCCCGCCACTCGGCCTCGGTCGACGACGCCAGCCTGATGAAGCTGTAAGGGGTCGGAAGAATCGTGGAGAACCTGATTGCGCTGCTGATCGCGGCGCCCCTGCTCGGAGCGGCCGTCCTGCTGGTCGGCGGCCGCCGGCTCGATGCCGTCGGCCACTGGATCGGCACCCTGCTCGCGGCCGGCTCCTTCGTGATCGGCCTCGTCCTCTTCGCCGGTCTGCTCGGCAGGGACGCCGACGACCGGACGCTGACGCAGTACCTGTTCAGCTGGATCCCGGTCGAGGGCTTCCAGGCGGACGTCGCCTTCCGCCTCGACCAGTTGTCGATGACGTTCGTGCTGCTGATCACGGGCGTCGGCTCGCTGATCCACCTGTACTCGGTCGGGTACATGGCGCACGACGAGCGGCGCCGCCGCTTCTTCGGCTATCTCAACCTGTTCCTCGCGGCGATGCTGCTGCTCGTCCTCGCCGACAACTACCTGCTGCTGTACGTCGGCTGGGAGGGTGTCGGTCTCGCCTCCTACCTGCTCATCGGCTTCTGGCAGCACAAGCCCAGCGCCGCCACCGCCGCGAAGAAGGCCTTCCTGGTCAACCGCGTCGGCGACATGGGACTGTCGATCGCCATCATGCTGATGTTCACCACCTTCGGCACCTTCGCCTTCGGCCCGCTGCTCGGCACGCACGAGGAGGCGGGGCTCGCCGGTGACGCGTCCGAGGGCCGGCTCACCGCCATCGCCCTGATGCTGCTGCTCGCGGCCTGCGGCAAGTCCGCCCAGGTGCCGCTGCAGTCCTGGCTCGGGGATGCGATGGAGGGCCCGACCCCGGTCTCGGCCCTCATCCACGCGGCGACGATGGTGACCGCGGGCGTCTACCTGATCGTCCGTTCCGCGGCGATCTTCAACCTGGCGCCCGACGCGCAGCTCGTCGTCACGATCGTCGGCGCGGTCACGCTGCTGTTCGGTGCGATCGTCGGTTGCGCGAAGGACGACATCAAGAAGGCGCTGGCCGGCTCGACCATGTCGCAGATCGGCTACATGGTGCTGGCCGCGGGCCTCGGCCCCATCGGCTACGTCTTCGCGATCATGCACCTGGTCACGCACGGCTTCTTCAAGGCCGGCCTGTTCCTCGGCGCCGGCTCGGTGATGCACGGCATGAACGACGAGGTCGACATGCGCAGGTACGGCGGCCTGAGGAAGTACATGCCGGTCACCTTCATCACCTTCGGCCTCGGCTACCTCGCCATCATCGGCTTCCCGGGCCTGTCCGGCTTCTTCTCCAAGGACAAGATCATCGAGGCGGCGTTCGCCAAGGGCGGCACCGAGGGCTGGATCCTCGGCGGCTGCGCGCTGCTGGGCGCGGCCATCACCGCGTACTACATGACGCGCGTGATGCTGATGACGTTCTTCGGTGAGGAGCGCTGGAGGAACCGGCCCACGCGCTCGCCCGAAGCGCCGAGCGCGGAGCCCGCGGCCGCGCACCACGGCGAGACCGCTTCCGGTCACGCTGCCGCGACGGCCGAACCGCACCCGCACGAGTCGCCCAAGATCATGACCGTCCCGATGATCCTGCTGGCCGTCGGATCGGTCTTCGCCGGAGCCTTCTTCGGCATCGGCGAGCGCTTCGTGCACTGGCTCGAGCCCGTCACCGGGTTCGAACACGGCCACCCGCCGGTCAGCGCCCTCACGATCACCCTGTCCACGGTGGCGGTGATGGTGATCGGGGTGGCCGTCGCCTACGGGCAGTACGGGCGCCGCCCGGTCCCCGCGGTCGCCCCGCGCGGATCGCTCCTCACCCGGGCCGCCCGGCGCGACCTGCTCCAGGACGACTTCAACCACGTCGTCCTGGTCCGCGGCGGCGAGCACCTCACGCGGTCCCTGGTCTACGTCGACCACACCCTGGTGGACGGCGTCGTCAACGGCACGGCGGCCTCGGTCGGCGGCCTCTCCGGACGCCTGCGCAAGCTGCAGAACGGCTTCGCGCGGTCGTACGCGGTCTCGATGTTCGGCGGTGCGGCGGTCCTCATCGCCGCGACCCTGCTGATGAGGGCGGTCTGATACCGATGTCCTTTCCTCTGCTGACAGCGACGGCGGCGCTCCCCGCGATCGGGGCGGTCGCCACGGCCGCGGTGCCGGCCGCGCGGCGCGACGCCGCGAAAGCGCTGGCGCTGCTGTTCTCGCTCGCCACCCTGGTCCTGGCGATCGTCGTCCTGGTCCGCTTCGACCCGGACGGCGACCGTTACCAGCTCACCGAGTCCCACTCCTGGATCGCGGACTTCGGCGTCCGCTACGAACTGGGCGTGGACGGCATCGCGGTGGTGCTGATCGCGCTCACCGCACTGCTGATCCCGTTCATCGTCCTGGCGGGCTGGCACGACGCCGACCCGCTGGAGACGGGCAGCAAGCGGTGGCGCCCGACCCAGGGCTTCTTCGCGCTGATCCTCGCCGTCGAGGCGATGGTGATCCTCTCCTTCGAGGCCACCGACGTCTTCCTCTTCTACATCTTCTTCGAAGCCATGCTGATCCCGATGTACTTCCTCATCGGCGGCTTCGGGGACCGGGCCCACGAGCACGGCGAGCAGACGGCCGCCACCCAGCGGTCTTACGCGGCCGTGAAGTTCCTGCTCTACAACCTGGCCGGCGGGCTGATCATGCTGGCAGCGGTGATCGGGCTGTACGTGGTCGCCGGGAACTTCTCGCTCACGGAGATCGCCGAGGCCCGGGCCAACGGCTCGCTCGACATGGCGACGACCACCGAACGCTGGCTGTTCCTCGGCTTCTTCTTCGCCTTCGCGGTGAAGGCCCCCCTGTGGCCGCTGCACACCTGGCTGCCCAACGCCATTGGGGAGTCCACCGCCCCGGTCGCCGTCCTCATCACGGCGGTCGTCGACAAGGTGGGCACCTTCGCGATGCTCCGCTTCTGCCTCCAGCTCTTCCCGGAGGCCAGCAAGTGGGCGACGCCCGCGATCCTGGTCCTCGCCCTGATCAGCATCATCTACGGGGCCCTGCTCGCCGTCGGGCAGCGGGACATCAAGCGGCTGGTGGCGTACGCGTCGATCTCGCACTTCGGCTTCATCATCATGGGCATCTTCGCGATGACCAGCCAGGGACAGTCGGGCGCGACGCTCTACATGGTCAACCACGGCATCTCGACGGCCGCGCTGATGCTGGTCGCCGGCTTCCTGATCTCGCGGCGCGGCTCCCGGCTCATCGCCGACTACGGCGGTGTGCAGAAAGTCGCTCCCGTGCTCGCCGGCACCTTCCTGATCGGCGGCCTGGCGACGCTGTCGCTGCCGGGCCTCGCGCCGTTCGTGAGCGAGTTCCTCGTCCTGGTCGGCACGTTCGCGCGCTATCCGGTGATCGGCATCATCGCCACCTTCGGCATCGTCCTCGCCGCGCTCTACACCCTCGTCCTCTACCAGAGGACGATGACGGGCCCGGTGAAACCCGAGGTCTCGGCGATGCCGGACCTCCGCGCGCGGGAGCTGCTGGTGGTCGCCCCGCTGATCGTGCTGCTGATCTTCCTCGGCGTCTACCCGAAGCCCGTCACGGCCATCGTCGATCCGGCGGTCGAGCAGACGCTGTCCGACGTACAGAAGAAGGACCCCCAGCCCGAGGTGGAGGCGGCCAAGTGAGCGCAGCAGCCGTCCACAGCCTGTGGACAACAGCGGCCGACCCGATCACGAAGATCGACGCGCCGAAGATCGAATACGCGCAGTTGTCGCCCACCCTGATCGTCGTGGGCGCGGCGGTCGTCGGGGTGCTGGTCGAGGCGCTCGTACCGCGCAAGTCCCGCTACCACGTCCAACTCTTCGTGTCCGTCGTCGCCCTGGCCGCCGCGTTCGCCGCGGTGGTGGCGCTGGCGGCCGACGGGTACGGCACCACCAAGGCGCGCATCGCCGCGATGGGCGCGATCGCCGTCGACGGCCCCGCCCTGTTCCTCCAGGGCACGATCCTGCTGGCCGCCCTGGTCGGCCTCTTCACCTTCGCCGAACGGCGGCTCGACCCGGTGGCGCACGGCAACCGCGTCGACTCCTTCGCGGCGCAGGCCGCCTCCGTGCCGGGCAGCGACAGCGAGAAGGCCGCGGTCAGAGCCGGTTTCACGACCACCGAGGTCTTCCCGCTGCTGCTGTTCGCGGTCGCCGGCATGCTGGTGTTCCCGTCGGCCAACGACCTGCTGACCCTCTTCATCGCCCTGGAGGTCTTCTCCCTGCCGCTGTACCTGCTGTGCGCCCTGGCCCGCCGCAAGCGGCTCATGTCGCAGGAGGCCGCGGTCAAGTACTTCCTGCTCGGCGCCTTCGCCTCCGCGTTCACCCTGTTCGGCATCGCCCTGCTCTACGGCTACGCGGGCTCGGTGTCGTACGCGACCATCGCGCAGGTCGTCGACGGCACGGTCACCGGCGTGACCCCGGCGCTCGCCGACACCATGGGCAACGACGCGCTGCTGCTCGTCGGCGCCGCGATGATCGTCATGGGTCTGCTGTTCAAGGTGGGCGCGGTCCCGTTCCACATGTGGACGCCGGACGTCTACCAGGGCGCGCCGACCCCGGTCACCGGCTTCATGGCCGCCGCGACCAAGGTGGCCGCCTTCGGCGCGCTGCTGCGGATCCTCTACGTCGTGCTGCCGGGCCTGCGCTGGGACTGGCGGCCGGTCATGTGGGGTGTCGCGATCGTCACCATGCTGGGCGGTGCGATCGTCGCCATCACGCAGACCGACATCAAGCGGCTGCTGGCGTACTCGTCCATCGCGCACGCGGGATTCATCCTCGCGGGTGTCATCGCGACCACGCCGGACGGCGTCTCGTCCGTCCTCTTCTACCTCGGCGCGTACTCGTTCGTGACGATCGGGGCGTTCGCGGTGGTGACGCTGGTGCGGGACGCCGGCGGCGAGGCGACCCACCTGTCCAAGTGGGCGGGGCTCGGCCGTCGCTCGCCGCTGGTGGCGGCCGTGTTCGCGGTGTTCCTGCTCGCCTTCGCCGGCATCCCGCTGACCTCCGGGTTCGCCGGGAAGTTCGCCGTGTTCAAGGCGGCGGCGGAGGGTGGCGCGGCACCGCTCGTGGTGGTCGGTGTGATCTCGTCGGCGATCGCGGCGTTCTTCTACATCCGCGTCATCGTGCTGATGTTCTTCAGCGAGCCGCGGCCCGAGGGCCCGACCGTCGCCGTGCCGTCGCCGCTGACGACGACGGCGATCGCGGTGGGCGTGGCGGTCACCCTGGTGCTGGGCGTGGCGCCGCAGTACTTCCTGGACCTGGCGGGACAGGCGGGGGTGTTCGTGCGCTGAGCGACGAGCCATACGCAGGCCGGCCCGACACCCTTCATGGGGGTGCCGGGCCGTCGCCGTGCCGGGAGGTGGACGGTGGGGGGCCGCCTCCCGTGCTGCGCGGCGGCTCGATCTCGGCGGAGCCGCCTGTGGATAACTCCGACGCTGTCAGTCCGGACCCCTATCGTGGAGGCAGTGGTCGAAGGACGACGTACGGGGGCCATGCGATGGGTGGGACGGGCGGAATCAGGGAGATGACTGCGATCACCGGGACATTGGGGACGACAGACAGCGAGGCACGGGCCACGCTGCACCGCGTCTTCGGATACGACGCCTTCCGCGGCGAGCAGGAAGCGGTCATCGAGCACGTGGTGGCCGGCGGTGACGCCGTCGTCCTCATGCCGACCGGTGGCGGCAAGTCGCTGTGCTACCAGATCCCCGCCCTGGTCAGACCGGGTACGGGGATCGTCGTCTCCCCGCTGATCGCGCTGATGCAGGACCAGGTGGACGCCCTGCGGGCGCTCGGCGTGCGCGCCGGGTTCATGAACTCCACGCAGGACTTCGACGAGCGGCGCGTGGTCGAGGCCGAGTTCCTGGCCGGTGAGCTGGACCTGCTGTACCTGGCGCCGGAGCGGCTGCGCCTGGACTCCACGCTGGACCTGCTCTCCCGCGGCAAGATCGCTGTCTTCGCCATCGACGAGGCGCACTGTGTGTCCCAGTGGGGCCACGACTTCCGCCCCGACTACCTGACCCTCTCCCTGCTCGGTGAGCGCTGGCCGGACGTCCCGCGGATCGCGCTCACGGCGACGGCCACGCACGCCACGCACCAGGAGATCACCCAGCGGCTGAACATGCCGGCGGCCCGGCACTTCGTGGCGAGCTTCGACCGGCCCAACATCCAGTACCGGATTGTGCCGAAGGCCGACCCCAAGAAGCAGCTGCTGACCTTCCTGCGGGAGGAGCACGCGGGCGACGCGGGCATCGTGTACTGCCTCTCCCGCAACTCGGTGGAGAAGACCGCCGAGTTCCTCTCCCGCAACGGCATCGAGGCGGTGCCCTACCACGCCGGCCTGGACGCGGGCACGCGCGCGGCGCACCAGTCCCGGTTCCTGCGGGAGGAAGGCCTGGTCGTGGTGGCGACCATCGCCTTCGGCATGGGCATCGACAAGCCCGACGTGCGGTTCGTCGCCCACCTCGACCTGCCCAAGTCCATCGAGGGCTACTACCAGGAGACCGGCCGCGCGGGCCGCGACCGGCTGCCGTCGACGGCCTGGATGGCGTACGGCCTCAACGACGTCATACAACAGCGCAAGCTGATCCAGTCCGGGGAGGGCGACGAGGCGTTCCGGCGGCGGGCGGCGGCCCACCTGGACTCGATGCTGGCGCTGTGCGAGACGGCCCGGTGCCGCCGCGGACAGCTCCTCGCCTACTTCGGCCAGGAGCCGGACCCGGCGGGCTGCGGCAACTGCGACACCTGCCTCACCCCGCCGGAGACCTGGGACGGCACGGTCGCGGCGCAGAAGGTGCTGTCGACCGTCGTGCGGCTTCAGCGGGAGCGGGGGCAGAAGTTCGGTGCGGTGCAGATCATCGACATCCTGCTGGGCAAGCGCACCGCCAAGGTGATCCAGTTCGACCACGACCAGCTGTCGGTGTTCGGCATCGGCGAGGAGCTGAACGAGGGCGAGTGGCGCGGTGTGGTGCGGCAGCTGCTGGCGCAGGGGCTGCTCGCCGTAGAGGGGGAGTACGGCACGCTGGTGCTGACGGAGGCCAGCGGGGCGGTGCTGCGGCGCGAGCGGGAGGTGCCGCTGCGCAAGGAGCCGAAGAAGCCGGCGACCGCGAAGACGGGCTCGTCCTCGTCCGGCCGCGGGGACCGCAAGGCCAGAACGGCAGCCGTGGAGCTGCCCGAGACACTGCTCCCCGCCTTCGAGGCCCTGCGCGCCTGGCGCGCGGAACAGGCCCGCGAACAGGGCGTCCCGGCGTACGTCATCTTCCACGACGCCACGCTCCGGGAGATCGCCACGGTGTGGCCGGCGTCGGTGCGCGAGCTCGCCGGGGTCAGCGGAGTAGGAGAGAAGAAGCTGGCGACGTACGGGGAGGGCGTGGTCGCGGTGCTCGCGTCGCTGGGCGGAGCCCCGGGCTCGGCTCCGGGCGCCGCTCCGGAAGCGGACGGCCAGGACGGCGCGGAGGACTGGCCCGAGATGGAGGCGGAACCGGAGCCCGAGGACTGGATGTAGACGGCTGCACATCGGGACGCGGCCCGGGCCGCGGGGGCTGCGGTCGCCGACAGGTCCCGGCCTTCGCAGTTCCCGGCCTCTGCAGCCCTCGGCCTCCGCAGCTTTGATGGCCCGCTGCCGGCCACGGTCTGTCAGTTGCCCCGTGCCGCGTACGCCCTGACGTCGGCGTCGGAGTCGGCGGTGGCCGTGGCGATGGCCGCCCGGGCGGCCTCGGAGGCGCGGTGCCGGGTCAGGGCGAGAACGGCGGCCTTGCGGACGTCCGCGTTGGGGTCGGCCAGTGCCTTGGCGAGTGCCGGGACCGCGGTGTCGGGGGAGGCGGCGGCCAGGGCCGTGGCTGCCCCGGCGCGCACCTGCCACGCCGGGTCCGCCAGGGCGGTCACGGCGCGGGTGGCGAGCGGGTCCGGGCAGCCGACGGTGCCCAGAGCCCCGTAGGCGGCCGCGCGGACCAGGGCGTCGGCGTCGGAGGTGAGGGTGCTCAGCGCCGTGTGGACAGGGGTCACGTCGAAGGCGGTGCCCGGGGCCGTGCCGGGGCCGGTCGCGGAGGCGGCGTCCAGGTGTCCCGCGGCCACCGTGGCCAGCGCCTTGGCCACGGTGACGCGTACCTCGCGGGATGGGTCGGTGGATGCCGTGCGGGCCAGTTCGGCGGCGGCGCCCACGGAGACCAGGGCGCGCACGGCCTCGATGCGGACGGCGATGTCCGCGTCCGTGAGGGCGGCCGCGAACAGGCCGGCGTCGCCCAGGCGCAACGCGCGCAGCACGTCGAGCGCGGCGGCGCGGACGACGGGGTCGGGCTCGGCCAGCGCGGCGGCGAGGCCGTCGCGCAGGGCGGGCTCGGGCGGCAGGGTCTCGACCAGCTCGCGCAGTGAGGCCGCGGCGGCGGCACGCACCTCGGCGGCGGTGTCGCGCAGCGCCTCGGCGAGCGCGGGGCCGCTGCCCGGCGGCACGGTCTCCGTGAGGACGGTGACCGCCTCGCGCCGCACGGCGGGGGCCGGGTCGCTCAGGTAGGGCCGCAGGGCGTCGAGGCCGGGCTGCTCGTCGGCGAGGGCGACGAGGGCCAGCAGACGGGAGGAGGACTGCTCGGCGGAGGGATCCGGCTCCGCAGAGGCGAGAGGGGCGAGAGGGGCGAGAGGGGCGAGAGGGGCCAGAGGGGCGAGAGGGGCGAGAGGGGCGAGAGGGGCCAGAGGGGCGAGAGGGTCGGAGCCGACGGGGGCGCTCGCCGGGTCCGGTCCGGTTCCCGGGGGCGGGGACGCCACCGGTGCCACGTCGCGTGAGCCGGCCGTGGCCACGTTCTCGGGGCGGACCTCGCCGAGATGCCGGGACGGACCGCCGACCGGGGCGAACTCGTCGACCGGAACCAGATAGGGAGCCACGGGGCGGGCCGTGAACTCCATCGCACCGGAGGGGGACTTGTGCAGGTCGAGGTGGTGGAACCAGGACACGTCGTCACGGCGGGGGTGGTCGAGGCGGTCGTGGTAGAGACCCCAGCGGGACTCCGTGCGGGCCAGGGAGGCCCGCGCGGCCATCTCCGCGCAGTCACGGATGAAGGTGACCTCGGCGCAGCGCATCAGCTCGTGCGGGGTGGCGGCCCCCATCGCGGCGATGTCGTCCCGCATCCGCTCGAACGCCTCCAGGGCGAGGGAGAGACGGGCACCGGACTTCGGCGGCGCCACGTAGTCGTTGACGAAGCGGCGCAGCTTGTACTCGACCTGGGGCTGCGGCGGACCGTCCGGGTTGCGCAGCGGCTGGTAGACCAGTTCATGCGCCTCGCGCAGCTGATCCTGCGGCAACTCGCCCTCGTAGGCGCGGTACTGGGAGGCGTCCGCGCCCGCGAGGTCCCCGTACACGAACGCGCCGATCATGTAGTTGTGCGGTACGCACGCGAGGTCGCCGGCGGCGTACAGGCGGGGGACGGTGGTGCGGGCGTGGTCGTCGACGCGGACGCCGGAGGCCGAGTGGCCGCCGCACAGACCGATCTCGGAGATGTGCATCTCGACGTCATGGGTGCGGTAGTCGTGGCCGCGGCCGGAGTGGAAGGTGCCTCGGGTGGGGCGCTCGGTCGAGTGCAGGATCGACTCCAGCGCCGAGACCGATTCCTCGGGAAGATGGCTCAGCTTCAGGTAGACCGGGCCGCGGTCGGAGGCGACCTCCGCCGCGAACTCCGCCATCATCTGGCCCGACCAGTAGTCGGAGTCGACGAAGCGCTCGCCGTGCCGGTTGACCTGGTAGCCGCCGAAGGGATTGGCGACGTAGGCGCAGGCCGGGCCGTTGTAGTCCTTGATCAGCGGGTTGATCTGGAAGCACTCGATGCCGGTCAGCTCGGCGCCCGCGTGGTAGGCCATGGCGTAGCCGTCGCCCGCGTTCGTCGGGTTCTCGTACGTGCCGTAGAGGTAGCCGGAGGCGGGCAGGCCGAGCCGGCCGCAGGCGCCGGTGGCCAGGATCACCGCGCCCGCCCGGACGGTCACGAACCGTCCGGTGCGGGTGTGGAAGCCCGCCGCCCCCACGGCCCGCCGGTCGGGGCCCTCGCCCGCCGTCAGCACCCGCACCGGCATCACACGGTTCTCGATGCGGATCCGCTCGCGCATCTCCCGCCGCCGCAACTGCCGGTACAGCACCTTCTTCACGTCCTTGCCCTCCGGCATCGGCAGGACGTAGGAGCCGGAGCGGTGGACCTGGCGGACCGCGTACTCGCCGTGTTCGTCCTTCTCGAACTTCACGCCGTACGACTCCAGCCGCTGCACCATGGCGAAGCCGCGGGTCGCGGTCTGGCGGACGGTGGACTGGTCGACGATGCCGTCGTTGGCGCGGGTGATCTCGGCGACGTAGTCGTCGGGCTCGGCGCGGCCGGGGACGACCGCGTTGTTGACGCCGTCCATGCCCATCGCGAGGGCGCCGGAGTGGCGGACGTGCGCCTTCTCCAGCAGCAGCACGTCCGCGCCGCGCTCGGCGGCGGTCAGGGCCGCCATCGTGCCGGCGGTGCCCCCGCCGATGACCAGGACGTCGCAGGTCAGCTCTTCGGCGTCGGCGAGCGCGGGGATCTGCACAGGGGTGTTGACGGGGGTGGCCACCAGGGTGCCTTTCACGTGCCGAGGGAGGTGAGGACGTCGCGGCGCAGGGCCGTGCGGGCCGGGTCGTCGTGGGCGGCGCGGTCGCGCGGGCGAGGGACGTTCCGGACGGCGAGGAGGCCGTCCGCACCGAGCAGGGCGACGCGGTCGCCGAGGAAGAGGGCCTCGTCGACGTCGTGGGTGACGAAGACGACGGTCGCGCCCGTGCCGTGCAGCACCTCCACCAGCAGGTCCTGCATGCCGGCCCGGGTCTGGGCGTCGAGCGCGCCGAACGGTTCGTCCATCAGGACCGCGCGCGGCCCGGCGGCCAGGGCGCGGGCCAGCTGGGCCCGCTGGCGCTGTCCTCCGGAGACCCGATGGGGCAACTGCCGGGCCACGCCGGCGAGTCCGACGCGGTCGAGCCAGGAGTCGGCCTGCCGGCGGCGTTCCGCGCGCGGCCGGCCCCGCACGGCGAGGGCCAGTTCGACGTTGGCGCGCAGGGTGCGCCAGGGCAGGAGCGCGTCCTCCTGGAAGACCAGCGCGCGGTCCGCCGCCGGTCCGGTGATCCGGTGGCCGTCCTGCTCGACCGTTCCGGCGAGGACGGGCAGCAGACCGGCCAGGGTGCGCAGCAGGGTCGACTTGCCGCAGCCCGAGGGGCCGACGACGGTGAGGATCTCGCCCGGGACCACGTCGAGATCGACGCCGGTCAGGGCGGGGGCGTCCGGGCGGCCGAGCGCGGCGGCGCGCAGGGTGAGCCGGGTACCGCGGACCGGCGCGGGTGCGGCCGTGTCCGGGCCGGTCGGGAGGGGAGGGGTCTTCTCCGCACCGGTGGCGGTCGTGCCGGACGTGCGGTGCCGGGACGTCTCAGACGAGGTGCTCATCGTGTGCCTCCTCGGCCTCGGATGCGGGTCCCCCGCCGATGGGGGAGGGCGCGGACGGCACTTGCGCCGCGGCTCGTGCGGTCCTCGGCCGGGCCACGGGAACGTACGAGGTGCGTGGCAGCCAGTGGGTGAGGCGGCGGCCCAGGAGTTCCACGGCCGTGGACGTCGCCCAGCCGAGGATGCCGATGGTGACCATGCCGACGAAGACGCCGGGGTAGTCGACGACCGTGTAGTCCTGCCAGGTGCGGTAGCCGACGCCGTACTGGCCGGAGATCATCTCGGCGGAGATCACACAGATCCACGACACGCCGATACCGACCGACAGGCCGCCGAATATGCCGGGCAGCGCGCCCGGCAGGACGACGGAGCGGAGGATGCGCCACCGGCCGCCGCCCAGGGTGAGGACCGCTTCCTCCCAGACGGGGGAGAGGGCGCGGACCGCGTGCCGGGTGGAGACCAGCACGGGGAAGAAGGCGGCGGCGAAGGTGATGAAGACGATGCCCTGTTCGTTGGAGGGGAACAGGAGGATCGCCACGGGGACCAGGGCGATCGCCGGGATGGGGCGGATCACCTCAAGGAGCGGGCCGAGCAGGTCCTCGGCGAGCCGCGAGCGCGCCACGAGCACGCCCACGGCCACCCCCAGGACGGCGGCCAGCAGGAACCCCGTGAGGATGCGGGTGACGCTGTCGGTGAGGTCCGTCCAGTAGTCGCCGCCGGTGAGCCGGTCGGCGAAGGCGCGGGTGACGTCGGTGACGGTGGGGAACTGCGAGAAGCGCAGCCAGAGGTCGATCTTCAGGCTGGTCACCAGCTGCCACAGGCCGAGGGCGACGGCGAGGGAGAGCAGCCGCAGGGCATAGCGGCCCAAGCGCGGCGCGGGCCGGGTCACGCGGCACGCTCCAGGGCTTCGGCGTACGACACGACGCGGGCGCCGCCGTGGGCGTCGGTGTAGGCCTGCGCGGTCGCCGGGGCGACGAAGGGGAGCAGTGCCGAGCCGTCCGCCACCCAGACCGCCTTGTCGGCGAACCAGAGGGTGCCGGTGTCGGCGTCGGGGACGTAGGCGGCGCGGATGCCGTCGGGGTGCGCGGCCACGTAGGCCAGCAGGCCGCCGGGTGAGGTGAAGGTTTGGGTCTCGGCGGCGCCCTTCGGCCAGACCTCGCTTCGGGCCGGTGGGGGCGTGGCGGCGAGCTGCTGGGCGTACGAGGAACCGAGGGCCTTCTTCACGTACTGGTCGTCGACGAAGGCGTCCACGTCGATGTCCCCGGTCAGCTTCGCCGCCTTCAGGATCGACACGTCCTTCTTCAGGGCGGCGACCAGTTGCGGCTTGACGGACGGGTCGAAGGTGGCGATGCCGTGGGCGCCGTTGTAGAGGTAGACGACCTCGGCGGGCAGGTCGGTGGCCTTCGCGACCTTCTCGGCCGCGGCGACGGGGTGTGCGGAGAGGTATGCGGTGGCCTCGGCCTGCGCCTTCAGGAAGGCCTCCAGTACGGCCGGCCGTTTCTTCGCGAAGTCCTCGCGGGCGGTGACGCCGTGGAAGGTGGGCAGGTCGAGCTGGGCGCCGTCGTACAGGGCTTTCGCCTTGCCCTGGTGGACGAGCAGGCCGGGCCAGGCGACGAACTGGGAGAGGGCGTCCGCGCTGCCCGCCGAGAGGGCGGAGGCACCCACCGCCGGCTGCTGGTTGAGCTTCTCGATGCCTTTGTCGGGGTCGATGCCGGCGCGTTGCAGGGCCCGCACGAGGGTGCCGTCGGCGGCCGAGCCCACGCTGGTGGAGACCTTCTTGCCCTTGAGGTCGGCGAGGGAGGTCAGCTGGGAATCGGGGGCGGTGACGATGGTGTTGAGGCCGCCGCGCAGGTTGTAGCCGGTGACCGAGACCAGATGGGTGGGGCGGCCGAGCTGCTTGCCGCGCGCCGCGTTGATGAGCAGGGGGAAGTCGCCCATCGAGCTGATGTCGATCTTGCCCGCGGTCATCTGGGCGGTGATGGGGGCGCCGGTGGCGAAGTCCTGCCACTGCACCTTGTAGGTGGTGCCGTCGTCGAGGGCGTCGAGCTGCTTCTCGAAGTAGCCGAGGGAGCGCAGGAGGGTTCCCGCGGTGACGGTGTTGATCGTCTTGGACTGGTAGCCGACGGTGACGGTGACCGTGGAGCCGTCACCGGCCTCGGCGTTGCCGCCGCAGGCGGTGAGGGGCAGCAGGAGGGTGGCGGCGAGGGCGGCCGCGAGGCGTTTCATGGGGAGGGCGGACCTTTCACCGGAGCAGATAGGGCATGTTGACCGTGACGGCTCCGGTGGGACAGCGGGCCGCGCACGGGCCGCAGTACCAGCACTCGTCGACGTGCATGTACGCCTTGCCGTTGCTCTCGTCGATGGCGAGGGAGTCCAGCGGGCACATGTCCACGCAGAGGGTGCAGCCGTCGATGCACTTCGACTCGTCGATCGTCACGGGCACGTCGGCCCGCTGGGGCACCAAGGGCATGGCTGTCTCCAGGGAAATCGCGTGGGAAATTCCGCGTGGCGGTGAACCGGTCGCACCCTGCCGAACGATGAAGGGGTGAGAGGCGAGGGAGCGAAGGGGGCGAGGGCCGGTGAGGCGGGTGTCAGCGGGAGCGGTGCAGCAGACCGCTCATGGAGATGCGGTCGCCGCGGAAGCGGATGAACTCCAGGTCCACGGGGCGGCCGTCGGCGAGGTGGGTGAGGCGTTCCAGCATCAGGACGGCCGCCCCCCGCGGGGCTTCCAGTACGGCGGCGGAGTGGGCGTCGGCGCTGACCGCCTCCAAGGTGATCTCCGCGTGCCCGAGGCGCAGGCCGGTGGCGGCTTCCAGGAGGCGGAAGACATCGGTGTTCTCCAGGTCGGCACCGAGCAGGTCGGCGCCGATGTCGAGCGGGATGTAGGTCAGGTCGAGAGAGAGGGGGAGACCGCCCAGGCGGCGCAGACGTTCGATGTAGAGGACGTCGGCGCCGGGCGGGACATGGAGGCGGTCGGCCACCGGAGCCGGCGCGGGGACGGGGCCCATCGTGCGGACCTCGTTGGTGACCCGGCCGTGTTCGTGCAGCGTCTCCGCGAGGCCCATCAGCCGGTCGAGACCGTGCGGGTACTTCTGGGCCACGACCACCGTGCCGACACCGGGCAGGCGTTCCACGAGCCCCTCCGCCCGAAGGAGGTCGAGCGCCTGGCGGACGGTGTTGCGGGAGGCGCGGTAGTCGGTGGCGAGGGCGGACTCGTGGGGCAGCGTGCCGGCCGGGAAGCCGCCGGTGAGGAGCTGGCGGCGGAGGAGGTCGGCGAGCTGGCGGGCCTGATCCGCGCGCAGCCGGCGACGTGCGCGGTGGGCGGCGACGGTGGTCGCGCCCTGGCCGGCGTGGTCTCGGACGCGCTCGGTGGATGGCATGTTCTGGACCATACCGAGGGGGGTGAGGAAGTGGTGTTGCCGAAGTATTGCGCCACCTGACGATGGGGCAGTAAGCCGTCAGACCTGCGACGTTCCGGTGTGTGCCGGAAAGATCTGCCACCCGGGCCGCCTCCGGGCGAGGGGTGCCGACGGGGTGTTCAGGCCAGCGCCGTCAACCCCGGGGCGAAGGTGATCAGGAGGGGCAGCAGCGGGACCAGCGCGGCCACCGTCGTCGTCAGCGCGCGGTGCCGGCGGAGCAGCCGCGGGGGCGGCTGGAGGAGGCGGTCCACGCGTTCGCCCAGGAGCCGGCGGCTCGACGCGCAGGACAGGACGCCCCGGTGCTGGTTCAGCTCGATCAGGGCCAGGGCCGTCGTCAGATGGCCGCAGCGGCGGGACGCCGTGTCGTCGGCGGCGAGTTCGACCAGCCGGTGGGTCTGGTCGCAGAAGTGGGCGAACAGCGGAATGCGCGGGAAGCCGGTCGCCAGGGCCGTCGACAGGTGCAGCAGCCAGTCGTGGTGGGCCCGGGCGTGACCGCGTTCATGGGTGAGGACCGCGTCGAGTTGATGGGAGGTGAGGCGGTGCAGGGCACCGGTGGTCACGATCAGTTGGGGAGGGTTGCCGGGCATCCACCAGGCGTCCGGGTACTCGTCCTCCAGGACGAGCAGCGGACCCCGGGCCGCGGGCAGGCCCGCGGGGAGGTCGGGGGCGCGTTCCCGCAGGTGGGCGCGGGCCGTGGTGCGCCGTCGGCGGGCTTCGGCCAGTTCACGGGCGAGCATCGCGGTGGTCCAGGCCGCCCCGCAGGCCAGCAGCAGGGTGAGGGCGGTCGCCCACACCGGGGCGGTGGAGAGGTCGTACGCCTCGGTCACGGCCGGCGGGGCGGGGGCGAAGACCTGGACGCGGACGGTCTGGAAGACGGCGGCGGCACCCAGCACCAGGGCCGTCAGACAGCACAGCAGGACCGTGGCGACCAGGCACTGCCACACCCACAGGGCCACCACCGGCTCCCGCTCGGTCCACTCGGCGCGGGTCAGGGCACGCGGGGCCGGCACGGCGGCCGCCAGCGCGACGGCGCTCAGCAGGAGCAGGCAGAGGGTCATGCCACGGGCTCCGGTTCCTGGTCGGAGGAGACAGGGAGGGGAGAAGGCGGACCGGACGGGCGCGCTCCGGGTGCGCCCGCCCCGAGGGCGTGCGTAGGGCGGGCCCGGTACGAGGACCGTGCCCGCCGCCAGTATGACGGCGACCGACGCCGGAGTCAGCCCGCGAGAACCCGTCCGCTCACCTCGCCCAGACCCACGCGCAGACCGTTCGGCCCCGGAGCCCAGGCCGACAGGGTCACCACGTCACCGTCCTCCAGGTACGTGCGCTTGCCGTCGGGCAGTTCCAGGGGGTCACGGCCGTTCCAGGTCAGTTCCAGCAGGGAGCCGCGCTGGTGTGCCGCCGGGCCGCTCACCGTGCCCGAGCCGTACAGGTCACCGGTGCGCAGGGAGGCGCCGTTGACGGTCAGGTGGGCGAGTTGCTGGGCGGCCGTCCAGTACATGGTGGAGAAGGGGGGTTCGGAGACGATGTGACCGTTGACGGCGATGGAGATGCGCAGGTCGTAGCCGGCGGGTTCGGTGGACGTGTCGTCCAGGTAGGGCAGCAGGGGATGGGTGCGCGCCGGGGGCGGGACCCGTGCCGCCTCCAGCGCCTCCAGCGGGGTGATCCACGCGGAGACCGACGTGGCGAAGGACTTGGCCAGGAACGGGCCGAGGGGCACGTACTCCCAGGCCTGGATGTCGCGGGCCGACCAGTCGTTGAGGAGGCACAGTCCGAAGACGTGCTCGCGGAACCCGGCCAGCGGGACCGGTCGGCCGTGCCGCGACGGCACGCCCACCACGAAGCCGACCTCGGCCTCGATGTCGAGCCGTGCGGACGGGCCGAAGACGGGCGCGGCGTCGGCGGGTGCCTTGCGCTGGCCCGACGGGCGGACGACGTCCGTGCCGGAGACCACGACCGTGCCGGCCCGGCCGTGGTAGCCGACCGGCAGGTGCTTCCAGTTGGGCAGGAGGGTGTCGGCGGCGTCCGGGCGGAAGATGGCGCCCGCGTTCCGGGCGTGGTGTTCGGAGGCGTAGAAGTCGACGTAGTCGGCGACGTCGAACGGCAGGTGCAGGGTCACCGACGAGAGGGGGTGCAGGAGCGGGGCGAGGCTCTCGTGACGGGAGGGGGCCGTGATCCACTCCGTCAGCGAGTTCCGTACCTCGGACCAGGTGCCGCGGCCCGCCGCCAGCAGGGCGTTGAGGGTGGGACGGGTGAGCAGGGCGGCGTGCGGTGAACCGCAGGCCCGGGCCGCCGCGCCCGCGTCCAGGACGTGGTCGCCGAGCCGGACGCCGACGGTCCGCTGCTCGGAGCCGGGGAGGGAGAAGACGCCGTAGGGGAGGTTGTGCGGGCCGAAGGGGTCGCCCTCGGGAAGGTCGAAGGGGGGCAAGGGGGGCATCGGGTGCTGCCTCGCTTTCGTGCTCGCCGTGGATGCGCCGCGTGTGCGCCGCGCATGCGCCCGTACGCACATGTGTCCGTCGTGGCCGGGGTGCTTGGTGTGGATGCCCGCGGGTGTTCGACCGACGGTCCGCGGGGCGTCGCGCGGGTGTGCCCGGCCGTCGCACACGTTACGGCTGACCTCGCAGGAGGGACACCGCGGCGCAGCGGAAGGAATGACGGAAGTGACAAGGGAGGTGAGGGATGAGGCGGCCGACTCGCAGCGCTCCGCTGTCACGCGGGTACGGGAAGTTGTCCACAGGCGGGCACGCAATCTTGACGGAGCGGTGCGAACAGGGAGACTCTGGGCGGGTGCTGGAAGGCCTCGGGGAGGGGGCTTTCCCCTGGCACACCTGGGGGGCGGATGGCCATAGGGGAGGCCGGCCTCGGGTCGGCGCGGCGTGGTGCACGGCCGAAGCGGCTGGAAGCCACCATGCGCGGCAGACTCGGCCGGGAATGCGTGTACGTGCCGTCGTGCCGGTTCGGGCTGTTCGTGGCCCTGCGCCACTGGTGCCCGCCCGGCGGACGGGTGTTGATGTCGCCGGTCAACGACGACGTGATCTTCTTCGTGGTGCTCGCCGCCGGTCTGCGGCCGGTGCAGGCGCCGTTGAACCCGCTGGACGCGTCGATCGACGTCGACGCGGTGCCCGACGACGTGTGGGACTCGCTGTCCGCGGTGCTCACGACGAACCTCTACGGCAACCCGGACGACGCGCCGCGGCTGCGGGAGAAGTGCGACGCGAGGGGGATCCCGCTGTTCGAGGACGGCGCGCACGCCATCGGCAGCGAGGTGGGCGGCCGGCCGGTCGGGGCCTGGGGGGACGCCTCCGTCTTCAGCCTGTCCAAGCATGTCGGGGCCAAGGCCGGGGGCTTCCTGGCGTGTGCCGACCCCGGTCTGCGCGAGGCCCTGGAGAAGACCTGCGAGGACCTGCTGCTGCCCGGGCGGCTCGGCGCCGAACTCGCCTTCACCCTCCGCCCGTACGCGGAGGCGGCCGTGCGGGGGCTGCGGCTGCGGAGTGCCGCGTGGGCCGCCATGCGGTTGCTCGGGCTGATGGAGCGCGAGGAGATCAGGATGCCGTTGCGCGCGGACGAGCTGGCGCGGGCGGTCGGCGGGGCACCGGACCTCACCGCGCACGACTCCTGGGTCCGCGTCGACATGCACGACTACCGGCTGCGCTCCGGGCCGCTGCGCCTCGGCCGCATCGAACGGAAACTGGACCGTCTGGACGAGGTGCTGGACGCCTGCCGGGCGGGCACGCGGCTGCTGCGGTCGACGCCCTGGGCGAGACCGGGGCCGCCGCCGGACGTCCAGCCGGGCGTTCAGCTGGACATCCAGCCGGACATCCAGCCGGACCCCGGTGCTCCGGGCGGCGAGCCGACCAGCCGTCGTGCCGGTACCGGTACCGGTGCCGGCGCTGGGACCGGTACTGGTGCCGGTTCCGGTGCGGTGACCGGCTTCCCGAGCGGTGCCGGGACCGGCTTCCGGAGCGGCTCTTCGGCCGGCGGTGCGCCGGGGGTCCAACCGCTCTTCCGGGTCCCCTTGTTCGTCGCCGACCGGGATGCCGCGATCGCGGCACTCGCCCGGCGGGGCATCGTCGTCGGGTATCTCTATGACCCGCCGCTGGACGACTACGCGGGAGCGGCGTTCACCGA
The DNA here is from genome assembly GCF_042731035.1 of Streptomyces sp. NPDC059895. NCBI lineage: Bacteria > Bacillati > Actinomycetota > Actinomycetes > Kitasatosporales > Streptomycetaceae > Streptomyces > Streptomyces sp. NPDC059895. The sequence goes on along the minus strand of NZ_JBHWKO010000038.1, from coordinate 292 downwards.
CCCCTCGCCCGATCCCGCCGGGGCCCGCTGGTTCGCGCGGCACGCGCTCCCCGTGGATCCGCTGCGGGCGCGCCGGGTCGTCGACGTGCTCCAGGAGTCCGGCATCCGGCCGGCCGAGGCACCGGGAGGGCTGGAGCCGACGCGTGGCTGACACACGGGCCGGGACACAGGCCGCGACACAGGCCGGAACACACACCGAGGCGGAGGCCGGGAGACGGGGCCGCCCGGTGGCCGGCGGACGGACGGGGGGCCAGGTGCACGAGCCCGCCGGTCCGCCCGCCGGTCCGCCCGC
>NZ_JBHWKO010000037.1:0-82352 GCF_042731035.1 Streptomyces sp. NPDC059895 | reverse complement strand
CACGGCCCCACGGCCCCACGGCCCCGACGCCCCGATGACAGCGGGCCGTCGGGGCCGTCTCCCCGGTGCGCCCGGACTCCTCATTGAGTCCGGGCGCACCGTCTGTTTCCGCTCTCCCGGCGGCCGCCGTCACGGTGACGGTGAAACCGGACCGTGTCCGCGGGCTCGCCGCACCACTGCGACCCCCCACAACCGAGGCATGTCCGCGTAAAGCCGACATCATCGCTTTTGTGCTCTTCTGCGGCCATACTTGGCCGACCGCACCGCACAGGGATCGGCGAACGACCAACTGTGCGTCGGTCGAGGAGATGTGACGGAACGGAAGAAGGATGCCTCGCATGCATGTGACCGATCCCGCGCCGGCGACGGACCCGCGCGAACGGCGGGCCAGGAGGCGCGCGCGGGCGCTGCGGGGAGGGACGGCGCTCGGGGTGGCGCTGCTGTCCCTCCTGGCGGTTCCGGCGCCCGCCGTGTCCGCGCGGCCACGGCCCACGGAACTCCCCGCCGCGGCCTTCGGCGTGCCGCCGCAGCCTGACCTCGCCGGTCTGCGCGACGTCCTGCGCACGGCGACCGAGCAGGGGGCGCCCGGGGCGATGGCACGGATCGACGACGGCGGCACCGCCCACTGGCTCACCGTGGGCGTCGCCGACCGGAGCGCGGGCCGGGCGCTCGGCGCCGGCGACCGCTTCCGGATCGGCAGCGTCACCAAGACCTTCTCCGCCGTCGTCCTGCTGCAACTCGCCGACGAGGGCAAGCTCTCCCTGGACGCCCCGGTCAACCGCCACCTGCCGGGGCTGCTGCCCGACGACCGCATCACGGTCCGCCACCTGCTGAGCCACCGCAGCGGCCTGTACGACTACACCAACGACCTCTTCGCCCAGACCGTGTCCGGGTTCGAGGCGGTCCGCACCAAGGTCTTCACCTACCGTCAGCTGGTCGACCTCTCGCTGCGCCACGCGCGCACGACCGACCCGGGCGGCGCCTACTCCTACTCCAACACCAACTTCGTGGTCGCCGGGATGCTCGTCGAGAAGCTCACCGGACACCCCGTGGGCACGGAGTACGGCAGGCGGATCATCGAGCCGCTGAAACTGCGCGACACCTTCTACGTCCACCCCGACACCGCGATCCCCGGCACCCACACGCGCGGCTACCTCACCCCCGACGCCCCCGCCACCGCCCTGGTCGACGCGACCCGGCAGACCGTGTCGTGGGCGCAGAGCGCGGGCGCGATCGTCTCCAGCACCCGTGACCTCAACACCTTCCTGTCGGCCCTGCTGCGCGGGCAGCTCACCTCGGCCGAGGGACTGAAGCAGATGCAGCGCTGGGTCCCGGCGGGCACCGGGCAGGCGTACGGGCTGGGACTGCGGCGCCGCGACCTGTCCTGCGGGGTGTCGGTGTACGGGCACACGGGCGCCGTGCAGGGCTACTACACGTACGCGTTCGCGTCGGCGGACGGGCGGCGCAGCCTGAGCGCGCTCGCCAACGCGTCCAACAGCGCGCGCGTGCACAACACGATGCTGCGGACCCTGGAGTCCGTGTTCTGCGGAACGGGGGCCGGGACCGGCACCGGGACGAAGGCGCGCAAGGGGGTGGTGCCGCCGCACGAGCGGGCGGAGGACGTCACCCCGGCGACCGTGCGCGAGTGACCCGGCGCGGGGAGGCGGGCGCGGGACGGCCGGGAACCCTCCGGTCCCGCCGGCCGTTTGGCGGGCAGGGCCCCACGGGGCCGGACGACGACACCAGGGCGGCGGGATGAGCGAGTTGACCCCCGGGGGCAATGTGCCCCTCCCGGGCGGTGCCCTGGCCGTGCGGGTGCCCGGCCCCTTCGACGTCAGCGCGCTGGTCACGGACGACAGCGGCAAGGTCGGCGGGGACGGCGACTTCGTCTTCTACAACCAGCCGGCGGCCCCGGGAGCCCGCCTGCGCGGCGACACGCTCACCCTGGACCCGGCCGGGCTGCGGGCCGGCGCCACCCGCGTCACGGTGGTCGTCAGCGCCGCCGACCCGGGAGCGCCGCTGGCCCGTCTGCCCCGCCCCACGCTCCACGTCACCGACCCCGGCGGCCGCCCGCTCGCCCGGTTCGTGCCGCCGCCCCCACGGCAGGAGACGGTCCTGCTGCTCGCGGAGGTCTACCGGCGGGGCACGGGGTGGAAGCTGCGGGCGCTCGGACAGGGGTACGCCGACGGGCTGGCGGGACTCGCACGGGACTTCGGCGTGGACGTCACCGAGGACGAGCCGGCGCCCGCGTCGCCGTCCGCCCCCGCGCCTTCGCCCGTCCCCCTGTCCCGGCGGCCGTCCGCTCCCCCGCCCCCGGCGGACCCCGACGGCTTCCTCGCCCTGGTCAACCCGGCCCGCGCCGCGGCCGGTTCCCCCGCCGTCTCGCTGGACGCCCGGCTGGTCTCCGCGGCCCGGGCCCATGCCGCCGCCATGGCCGCCGCCGGACGCCTCGACGCCGAGGGCCCGGACGGCGTCTCGGTCCACCAGCGCGTCACGGCCACCGGATACCGGTACCTCACCGTGGGGGAGCACCTGGTCTCCGGCCCCCGCACGCCCGCCGAGTTCGTGACGTACTGCCTGGGCGGTGACCGCACCCGGCGCACCCTGCACGACCCGGCGTTCACCCACACCGGATGGGCCCACGTCCGGGACGCACGGACCGGCGACGTCTTCTGGACCGCCCTGTGGGCGCACCCGTGCACGCCGGCCGGTCTGGCGCGGACCGAGGCGGACGTCGTCGGCCTCACCAACCGCGAGCGGGCGCGCGCCGGGCTGCCGCCCCTCGCCCCCGATCCTTTGCTCGCCACCGCCGCGCGGGCCCACAGCGTGGACATGGTGGCGCGCTGCTTCTACTCCCACACCTCGCCCGAGGGCACCCAGCCGTGGGACCGGGCGGCAGCGGCGGGGTCCGCCCGGCGGACGATCGGCGAGAACATCGCCTGCGGCCAGCGCTCCCCCGCCGAGGTCGTGGAGGACTGGATGAACAGCCCCGGTCACCGCGCCAACATCCTCAAGCCCGCCTTCACCCACATCGGCGTCGGCTTCGCGGGCGGCGGCCCCTCGGGCACGTACTGGACGCAGCTGTTCGGCGCCTGACGTCCCCTTCTGGCATCCCATCAGGACTCCCCCGGGTCCGTTCCCCACCCGCCGGGGCGTGCCGCCGCGCCCCCGCGCGGGCGCCGGGTGATCCGCGCGGGCGCGGGGCCGCCGCCGCGGTTTGACCTGGCCCGTCGCCCGCGACAGGGTGCCCTGGGGCGCGCCCGGACCGGCGCGCCGGAAAGGTGGTCATCCTTGATCGGCATCTCGGACATCGAAGCGACGGCGGAGCGGATCGCCGGGCATGTGATCCGCACCCCGACCCTGTCCAGCCCCGGTCTGTCGGCGCTGCTCGGCGCACCGGTCACGGTCAAGCTGGAGCTGTTGCAGCGCACCGGCTCCTTCAAGGCGCGCGGGGCGACGGCGAAACTGCTCTCGCTCGACGCGGCGGAGCGGGCGGCCGGGGTGGTGGCGGTCAGCGGCGGCAACCACGGGATCGCGGTGGCGGTGATGGCCGCCGCCCTCGACGTCAAGGCCACCGTGGTCATGCCGCGTTCGGCGCCGTCCCGGGCCGTCGGGATCGCCGAGGAGGCGGGCGCGACGGTGCGGCTGACCGACGGCATGGCCGAGGCGTTCTCCCTCGTGAACCGGTTGCGGGACGAAGGCCTGACGCTGGTCCACCCGTTCGACGACCCGGTGGTCGTCGCCGGTCAGGGCACGGTCGGGCTGGAGTTCGCCGACGACGCCGACGACCTGACGGACGTGCTGGTCAGCGTCGGGGGCGGCGGGCTGGTCTCCGGTGTCGCGACGGCGCTGCGGGCCCGCCGTCCGGACGTACGGATCTGGGGGGTGGAGACCGAGGGCGCGGAGGCGATGTCCGCCGCGCTGGCGGCGGGCGGACCGGTGCCGGTGGAGCTGTCGTCCCTCGTCTCCACCCTCAGCGCGCCCGCCGCCGCGCCGCTGACGTACGACCATGTCTCCGCCCTGGTGACCGATGTGCTCGTGGTGCCGGACCGGGAGGCCGTGCGGGGCTGTCACGAACTGGCCGAGCACGCCAAGGTGTGGACCGAGCCGGCCGCCGGATGCCTCCTCCCGGCCGCCCGGCGGGTCCTGCGGCGGGTGGGGGACGGCGCCCGGCTGGGACTGGTGGTCTGCGGGGGCAACGCGACGGTGTCGGACATGGCGGCCTGGGCCGAGCGATGCGGATTGCGCTGAGCGCCGGTCCGGGCTTCGCGCCGGGGCGGGCAATTCCCGCCGCGGGCATCGCGGCGGGGAATGGACCGCTCCCCGTGGAGGGTTCGCCGGGCGGCTCCGGCGCGACGTCTCACGACGTTCCACCGGGGCAGCGCCGCTGGTCGGACCGCCGGACCGGGCGAAGTGACTGTGTTTTCCCCCGTATCCGCTCGGCCATTTTTGAATGAAAGACAGGAATTGCGGCCGCGAGGCGTTCTCTTGAACGGATGCCCCGTCGCCCGCCGTACCACTGGGAAAGGAGTGTTCCGGGGATCCAGCGAGGGATGACCATGGTCAAGGCGCACGTCTCCAGGCACGAGCCGGTCGCCGGACGGTACCGGCTCCTCGACGTCGTCCACCGGGAGACCAACCGCGTCAGCTGGTACGGGGAGTACGCCGAGGCGGGTGCGGGCTCCCGGCCGTGCCTGGTCACCCGGATCGGCCTGCCCGCCGGCCAGGACGCCCAGGGGGCGGAGCAGGCCGCCGACCGCGTGGTGCGCATGTCGCGGACGATGGCCCGGGTGTGTCCCGGCCGGGTCGCCGCGGTCCTCGACGCCTTCGCGGAGGAGGGCTCTCTGTGGACGGTCACCGAGTGGATCGACGGGCAGCCGCTGGGGCAGCTCCTGGAGCAGCAGGGGGCGTTCGGCCCGCCGTGGGCGGCCGCGCTCGGGCTGGAACTGCTCGACGTGCTCGAGGCCGCCCACGGGGAGGGCATCACCCATGGCGAGCTGAGCCCCGGTCAGGTGTTCGTCCGGGCGGGCGGGCCGGTCGTCGTGACGGGGTTCGGCCTGGCCGGCGCGACGCTCGCGCCCCGACTCGCGGCGCCCTCGTACGCCTCGCCCGAGCAGGCGCGGGACGAGCGGATCGGACCGGCCGCCGACCTCTGGGCGCTCGGCGCGATCCTCTACACGGCAGTCGAGGGACGGCCGCCGTACCGGGACCGGGACCGGCCCGGGACGACGTTGCGGAGCGTGGACCGGCTGCCGTTGCGGACACCGCTGCGGGCCGGTGCCCTCGGCCCGACCGTGCAGGCGCTGCTGCGCAAGGACTCCCGGGAGCGGCTGACCCGGCCCGTGGCGCGCCAGGCCCTCACCCGTGTCCTCGACGAGCGTCCGCACCCGGTGCCCGCGCCCCGGCCGCGGCAGGCGTATCCCGTCACCCCGATCCTCGGCCCGCGGTGGAGCGGCCGGGCCGTGGCCGCCGGGACGGCGCTCGCCGTCGTCGCGGTGGCGGTCGCCGCCCTCGCGGCGACGGGCCGGCTGCCGGGCGGGAGCGAGACGGCGTCCGGCGGCGCGCAGGCCCGTCCCCCCGCGTCCCCCGCCCCGTCCGGCGGCGACGACGCGGGCGACGGAGCACCGGCCACCCCGGCACCCGAGCCGACTCCGCCGGCGTCCCCGTCCGCGTCCGCCCCGCCGTCTCCCACGGCGTCACCCCCGACATCACCCACGGCGTCGCCGACCCCGTCCGCCCCGGCCTCCACCGGCGCGGTGCCGGCCGGCTACCGCCTGTACCGGGCGCCGGAGGGGTTCTCCGTCGCCCTGCCCGACGACTGGGAACGGCTGGACACGTCCCGCACCGGCGACGTCTCCTACCGCGTCACCTTCGGCGCGGCGGGCGACCCGCGCACCCTCGCGGTGACCTGCAGCGAACGCGTCGGCCCCGACCCGGTCGCCGTCTGGCGCGACACCGTCGAGCCCGGTCTGCGGCAGGCGGACGGCTTCCGGCGCGTCGGCGCGATCGAGGCGACGACGTACCAGGGGTACGCGGCCGCCGACATGGAGTGGCTCGTCGACGTCGCCGGCACCCCGGTGCGCACCTTCGGGCGCGGGCTCCTCCTCGGCGGGCACCGCGGCTTCTCGCTCCGCTGGACGACGCCCGCCGCCGACTGGGAGGAGACCGGGAACCGGCAGGCCCTGGACACCTTCCTGCGGACCTTCCGGCCCGTCACGGGCTGACGCCCCCGGGGGGACGGCACTCCCCTGCCGCCCATGGCCCGTTTCCCCACCGGGCCACCGGGGACCCGGGACGCATGGTGCGAATCGGATACACGATGATGACCGAGCAGGCCGGCCCTCGTGACCTGGTCGACCACCTGGTACGGGCCGAGGAGGCGGGCTTCGACTTCTCGGTGACGTCGGACCACTACTTTCCGTGGCTGCGCGCACAAGGGCACTCCCCGTACGCCTGGAGCGTGCTGGGCGCCGCCGCGCAGGCGACGTCGCGCATCCCGTTGATGACGTACGTGACCTGTCCGACCATGCGCTACCACCCGGCGGTCGTCGCCCAGAAGGCGGCGACGATGCAACTGCTGTCCGGTGGCCGGTTCCGGCTGGGGCTCGGCTCCGGGGAGAACCTCAACGAGCATGTGGTGGGCGGTGGCTGGCCGACCGTGGACGTACGGCACGAGATGCTCGAGGAGGCGGTGGAGATCATCCGCGCGCTCTTCGAGGGCGGGCACGTGACGCGGCACGGCACACACTTCGACGTGGAGTCGGCGCGGCTGTGGGACCTGCCGGACGAGCCGACGCCCCTCGGCATCGCCGTCTCCGGGGAGCGGTCCTGCCGGCTCGCGGGCCGGTACGCCGACCTGGTGATCGCCACCGAGCCCAAGTCCGGGCTGCTGGAGGCGTTCGACCGGCACGGCGGGACCGGCAAGCCGCGGGTGGGCCAGTTGCCGGTGTGCCACGACCCGGACCGGGAGACGGCCGTGAAGCGGGCGCACGCGCAGTTCCGCTGGTTCGGCAGCGGCTGGAAGGTGAACTCCGAACTGCCGCACCCGGACTCCTTCGAGGCGGCGACCCAGTTCGTGACCCCGGACGACGTGGCCTCCGCGATCCCCTGCGGCGACGACCCGGACGACTTCGTGGAGGCCGTACGCCCGTACGCGGAGGCCGGTTTCACCGAGATCGCCCTGGTGCAGATCGGCGGCGACTCCCAGCCGGCGTTCCTCAACTGGTCGGAGAAGACGCTGCTGCCCGCGCTGCGGAACGCCTTCGGCTGACGGGAGCGTGCCCACGGCGGCCCTGAGTAGCCGTACTCATGCCGTCGCCCCGGCGGTGTTCCAGGATGGGGCTCCACCGACAAGGAGCGTCCCATGACCCCGTTGCCCGCCATGACCCCTTTGCCGGCCGCCCCGCGCCGCACCCTTCCCGTCCTGGCGGCCGGGGTGGTGGTCGCGGGGCTGGCGCTGTCCGCCTGGCACCCCCACGACCGCACCACCTGGTTACTGGAGACGGTGTGGATCCTCGTGGGGCTGCCGCTGGTGGTGCTGACCTGGCGGCGGTTCCCGCTCACCGGGCTGCTGTGCGGTCTCCTCGCGGCCCACGCCCTGGTGCTCGCGCTGGGCGGCCACTACACGTACGCGCGGGTCCCGCTGGGCGACTGGGCGCGCGACGCCCTCCACCTGGACCGCAACCCGTACGACAGGTTCGGCCACCTCGTGCAGGGGTTCGTGCCCGCGATCCTGGTGCGTGAGCTGCTGAGCCGTACCTCCCCGCTGCGCGGCAGCCGCTGGCTGGCGCCGCTGACGGTGTGCGCGTGCCTGGCCTTCAGCGCCGTCTTCGAGATGTTCGAGTGGGCGGCGGCCGTGATCGGCGGGCAGGCGGCGGACGCCTTCCTCGCCACGCAGGGCGACGTGTGGGACACGCAGTGGGACATGTTCTGCGCGCTGATCGGGGCCACGCTGTCGCTCCTGCTGCTGAGCGGGGCGCACGACCGCGGGCTGCGGCGGCTGGAGGCGTCGCGCGTCACCGCGACGTGTAACGGCGACGGGTCCACATCGGCACCCCGAACCAGAACAGCAGGTACCACAGCACCACCGCGCTGACCAGCCAGGGCACGAAGCCGTCGTGCGTCGCCACCCGCAGGATCAGCAGCAGCGCCGAGGTCATCGTGGCGAGCAGCAGGACCAGTCCCACGAAGGTCATCCGCGAGGCCCACCGGACGGCCTGCGGCTTCACGCGCCGCCCGGAGACCAGCCGGTGCAGGGAGACGGGCCCGATCAGGGCGCCGGTCGCGCAGGCGCCCAGGACGACGGTCACGATGTAGATGACCCGGTCCACGTGCGCGAGATCCGCGTAGCGCGGCGTGAACACGACGGTGAGCAGGAAGCCGAAGAGGATCTGGACGCCTGTCTGGGCGACGCGGACCTCCTGGATCAGCTCCCCCCACATCCGGTCCGCTCTCTCCTCCTCCGTCTCGTCGCGCCCTCTGCGCCGCTCGGCCTCCGCCGCGGTCTCCGCCACCTGGTCCTCCCCGGGTCGAGTGACTGTTCGGTCGTCTCCCGGGCGAGTACCCCCTGAGCGGCGATTTCTTCCAGGTCGCCGCCCGGCCGCTACCAGCGTCCCTCGACCTGCTCCCTGATCCGCCGGTCGTACAGGTCCCGGATCGCCGCCAGGGTCGTCTCCGGGAGGGCGGGCAGCCTGGCGGCGGCCGCGTTGGCGCGGGCCTGCTCGGGCGAGCGGGCCCCGGGGATCACGGTGGTGACGCCGGGCTGCTGCACGATCCAGCGCAGCGCCAGCTGGGCCGGGGTGTACCCCTCGGGGGCGAGGGCGGCGAACTCGGCGGCGGCCTCGACACCGGTGGCGTAGTCGACGCCGGAGAAGGTCTCGCCCTGGTCGAAGGACTCGCCGTGCCGGTTGTAGGTGCGGTGGTCGTTCTCCGGGAAGACGGTGTCCTTGGTGTACTTGCCCGACAGCAGGCCGGAGGCGAGCGGGACGCGGGCGATGATGCCGACGCCGGCCTCCCGGGCCGCGGGGAGCACGTCGTACAGGGGCTTCATGCGGAAGGGGTTGAGGATGATCTGCACGCTCGCCACGCCGGGCCGGGCGATCGCCGTGAGGGCCTCGGCGCAGGTTTCCACGCTGACGCCGTAGTGGGCGATGCGCTCCTCCTCCACCAGGGTGTCGAGGGCGTCGAAGACCTCGTCGGAGGAGTAGACGGAGGTGGGCGGGCAGTGCAGCTGCACCAGGTCGATGCGGTCGACGCCGAGGTTGCGCCGGGAGCGGTCGTTCCAGGCGCGGAAGTTGTCCAGGACGTAGTTCTCCGGGATCTGCTCCACGCGCCGGCCCATCTTCGTGGCGACCAGCACGTGCAGGTCGGGGCGGCTGCTCAGGAAGGTGGCGATGGTCTGCTCGCTGCGTCCGTCGCCGTAGACGTCGGCGGTGTCGAAGAAGGTGACCCCCGACTCGGCCGCCGCCTCCAGGACCGCCAGGGCCTCCTTGTCGTCGACGTCGCCCCAGTCGGCGCCCAGTTGCCAGGTGCCGAGGCCGACGACGGATGCGTGCTGACCGGACCTACCGAATTCGCGCTCGTCCATGGCGTCAGTCTGTCATCCGTCCCGGCCCCGCGGTGAACCGGCCGTTCCGGCCCGCCACCTGTGAATATTTCACCCGCAGGAGTGATGATGTTCGACGGTCGGGCCCTCCGCGCGGACAGGCCCCTACCGTGAGCCCGTGACTGATCGTTCACTGAGCAACCATCAGCCGGGAGACACGTCCTGGACCCGCCGCGGCCTGCTGCGCACCGCGGCCGCCCTGGCCGCCGTGCCGTGTCTGATCGCGGCGGACCCGGCCGCCGCGGCGGCGGATCTGCCCGGCTTCCCGGCGGGCGTGGCCCTCTCCCGCACCGCGTACCGCAACTGGGACGGCGAGATCACCGCTCTAGGACTGTGGGCCTGCGCGCCCGACGGTCCCGCGCAGGCGGTCGCCGTCGTCAACTGGGCGTGGCGGCACGGCTGGACGGTGCGTGCCCGGGGCGCCTCGCACGGCTGGTCGCCGCTGACGGTCGCGGAGGGCACGCCGTCGGACGCGCGGGTCCTGCTCGTCGACACCGCCCCGCACTTCGACGGCCTGGCCCTGGAGTCGGCCGACGAGGTGCGCGCCGGCACCGGGGTCACGCTGGAGGCCCTGCTCACCTACCTCGAAGGGCACGGCCTCGGCGTCACCGCGTCGCCCGCGCCCGGAGACCTGACGCTGGGCGGCGCCCTGGCCGTCGGCGCCCACGGCACCGCCGTGCCCGCGCGGGGCGAGCACCGGCTGCCCGGGCACACGTACGGGTCGCTCAGCAACCTCGTGCTCTCCCTCACCGCCGTGGTGTGGGACCCGGCGAGCGGCGCTTACGCGCTGCGCACGTTCACCCGGGACGAGGCGGACTGCGCGGCGCTCCTCACCCACCTGGGGCGTTCCCTGGTCACGGAGGTGACCCTGCGGGTGGGGCCCGACACCCGGCTGCGCTGCGTCAGCCGTACCGACATCCCGGCGAGCGAACTGTTCGCGGCGCCCGGCTCGGACGGGCGGACCCTGGAGAGCTTCCTGGAGTCGGACGGGCGGGCGGAGGCGATCTGGTTCGCGTTCACCGAGTTCCCGTGGCTGAAGGTGTGGTCGGTGGAGCCGGTCAAGCCGCTCACCTCACGGCGGGTGACGTCCCCGTACAACTATCCGTTCTCCGACAGCGTCCCGACGCCGGTGGCGGACCTGGTCGGGCGGATCGTGTCGGGCGCGGCCTGGTACCTGGCTCCGCTGCTGGGCAACGCGCAGCTCGACGCGGCCGCGCTGGGGCTGGTGACGACGCTGTCGGCGGACATCTGGGGGCCGTCGAAGAACACCCTGCTGTACCTGAGGCCGACCACCCTGCGGGTGCACGCCAACGGCTACGCGGTGCTCACCGGCCGGAACCGGGTGCAGCGGGTCGTCGCGGAGTTCACCGCGTTCTACCGCGAGCGGCTCGCGGCCCACGCCGCCGCCGGGCGCTTCCCCGTCAACGGCGCGGTGGAGATCCGCGTCACCGGGCTCGACGACCCGGCGGACGCCGGGCGGGCGGGAGCGCGGGCGCCGTCGCTGTCGGCGCTGCGGCCGGACCCGGGGCGGCCGGAGTGGGACACGGCGGTCTGGCTGGACGTGCTGACGCTGCCCGGCACCCCGCACGCCGAGGCGTTCTACCGCGAGCTGGAGGCGTTCCTGCTGACGACGTACGACGGCACGCACGCCCTCGCCCGCGTCGAGTGGTCCAAGGGCTGGGGGTACACGGGCACCTCCGCGTGGAGCGACGAGGAGGTGCTGGAGACGGCCGTGCCGTCCTCCTTCGGCGCGGTGTGGACCGACGCGGCGGACACCCTGGAGCGGCTGGACCCGCACCGGGTCTTCCGCGCCCCGCTGCACGCGCGGCTGTTCGGCTAGAGGCCCTGTCGGTCAGGGCGTGGGGTGGGCCCGGACCGTGTCGGTCCGCAGCGGTCGGCGATCGCGTCGGCCGGGGCCGCCGGACGGACGGCCTCACCGGGTCATGCGCGCGTGGCCGACGCGCGGGTGTGCGCGGTCCGGGCGAGCCTCGGGCCCAGCCAGCGTTTCAGCCGGCGCAGCGCCTCCAGTCGCCCGGCGGCGCGGTCGAGCCGGTAGTAGAGCTGGGGCGGGACGTACGGGAGCAGGGGCGAGTGACGCTGGCCGAGCAGGGCGAACATCTGCTCCGGGGGGAGGTGGATGTAGCGGGTCAGGCTCTCGTACCACTGGGCGCTGTGCCGGGCGGCGCTCTGCGGGGCGAGGAGGGCGGCCTTGCGTTCGCGTTCGTAGCGGGCGAGGGCCCGCGGGAGGTCGGCGCACTCCCGCAGGGCGTCGGCCAGCGCGAAGGCGTCCTCCAGGGCGAGGGTGGTGCCCGCGCCGATGGAGTAGTGGGTGGTGTGGGCGGCGTCGCCGAGGAGGACGAGGTTGCCGCGGTACCAGGCGCGGTTGGTGAGGGTGCGGAAGGTCTGCCACCGGGCGGGGCCGCCGGCGGGGGCGCGGGCGATCAGGGGGTGGCCGTCGAGGACGTGCGCGAAGAGCCGTTCCAGCCGGCGCAGTCCGTCGGTCTCCTCCGCCCGGTCCAGGCCGAGGCCGGTCCAGGTGCGCGGGCCGCACTCGATGACGCAGGTGCTCCGCTCGGCGCTGTGGGGATAGCCGTAGCACCAGATCCACCCGTGGTCGGTCTCCACGAAGGCGAAGGTGAAGGAGTCGAGGACGCGGGTGGTGCCGAGCCAGAGGTAGGGGTTGCGGCCCGTGGTGAGGTCCGTGCCGAAGTGTTCGGCGTGGCGGGCGCGCAGGGCGCTGTGGACGCCGTCGGCGGCCACGAGGAGGTCGGCCTCCGGCGGGTCGTCGGCCGAGATCTCGCGCTCGAACTCCAGGTGGACGCCGAGGGATCGGGCGCGGTCGGCGAGGATCTCCAGCAGCCGGTGGCGGCCGATGCCGTGGCCCACGTCCCCGGGCTGACGGGCCGTCATCCCCCGGACGCGGGCGACGCCCTGGCTCCAGCGCACGGAGGCACCCTCGAGGGCGCGGGCCGACTCGGGGTCGCGGGCGTGGAGTTCGTCGAGCAGGGACCGCCAGTAGGTGACGCCCCAGCCGTAGGCCGAGCCCTCGGGGCCGCGCTCGTGGACGGTGATGTCGTAAGACGGGTTCTGCCGCTTGAGCAGGATCGAGAGATACAGGCCCGCGGGCCCGCCGCCGACACAGGCGACCTTCACGCACACCTCTTGGCATGGACGGAGCGCGGCCGGACGGACGAACCGTGGCCGATTGACGACGCAGAGTAGCAGTCGGCTTGTACGACTCGCTGGCCCCATATGGCCTATTCCGCCCCGTTCCCCACGTGAAGCCACGCCCTCGGCCCGAGGGGGTGGTGTGAAAATCACCGGAAGGATCGTTTCCACGGAGAGGAATTGCCCCTTCCGCGTCCCGCGCGCACCGCGCCCGCGGCCCTACCGGACGAGGCGGGGTTCGGTGCGCGGGCCAGGGGTACCCGGGGCTGCGAACCGGACGAGAGTGGACGAGAGTGAAGGAGGAGACGACCGTGACGCAGGTCGAGGAATCCATCGAGGTCAGTGTCCCCGTGCACACGGCCTACAACCAGTGGACGCAGTTCGAGACGTTCCCCGAGTTCATGAGCGGGGTGGAGCGCATCGATCAGCGCACCGACACGCTCACGCACTGGGTCACGGACGTGAACGGCGTCCACCGCGAGTTCGACGCCGAGATCACCGAGCAGATCCCGGACGAGCGGGTCGCCTGGACGACGGTCAGCGGGGAGACCCGGCAGGCCGGCGTGGTGACCTTCCACCGCCTCGACGACGACCACACCAAGGTGATGTTGCAGCTGGACTTCGAGCCGGAAGGCATGCTGGAGACCATCGGCGACAAGCTGGGGGTCGTGAAGCGGCAGACGAAGGGAGACCTCAAGCGCTTCAAGGAGTACATCGAGGAGCGCGGCCACGAGACCGGAGGCTGGCGCGGCGTGGTCACCTGACCGACGCCGGCCCGGTCACCCGGCGGCCGCCGTACGGCACTCCGGGTGGCCCCAGCCCTGGTCGTTCTTGGCGATCGGCTCCCCCGCCGCGTAGGACCGCCCGCACGCGCAGCGGCCGGGGAACTTGGCCTTGATCGTGCGGGACGACGAACCGCCGGACCGCCGGGGTGCCTTGCCCCCGGCGGTCCGGCGTCGTGCGCCCGTGGCCGGCGGGGTGTCGGGCGAGGGCGGCGGCTCGGGCGAGCCGAGGGCGCTGCCCGCGGGCTCCTGGACGACCGCCGCCCGGCTGGCCGCCCGGTCGGCGAAGTCGTTGAGCCGGTCGCCGTCGACCTGGTGGGCGGGCACGTAGCGGAAGTCGACGGTGCGGCCGTCCAGCAGTGCGTCGATGCGCACCACCAGGTCCTGGTTGGCGACCGGCTTCCCGGCGGACGTCTTCCAGCCGTTGCGCTTCCAGCCGGGCAGCCAGGTGGTGACGGCCTTCATCGCGTACTGCGAGTCCATGCGGATCTCCAGCGGCACGTCCGGGTCGACGGCGGCCAGCAGGCGCTCCAGCGCGGTCAGTTCGGCGACGTTGTTGGTGGCCGTGCCGAGCGGGCCGGCCTCCCAGCGGGCCGGTCCCTCACCGTCGTCGGAGATCACCCAGGCCCAGCCGGCGGGTCCCGGGTTTCCCTTCGAAGCCCCGTCGCACGCGGCCACCACACGTTCACGCATGCGCACGATGATGCCACGGTCGGGCGGGGTGTCCGGCCACCGGGTGCCGGGCCGGGTGCCGGGCCACGAGGGACCCGGCCGCGGGGTCCGGCGACAGGGTCCGGTCGCAGGGTCCGGTCGCAGGGTCCGGTCGCCGCTACGAGACGTCGGTGACGTCGGTGGTCTTCGGCATGTCACCCTCGGTGGTGGTGACGTCGATCACCGAGAAGTTCGCGCCCTGCGGGTCGGTGAGGCCGGCGAACCGGCCGAACGGGGTGCCCATGGGACCGACCCGCAGGGTGGCGCCGAGCCCGGTGGCCGCGGCGACGGCACCGTCGCAGTCGGGGACGGTGAAGTAGACGTCGACGTACGGGGGGACCTCGGGCGGGAAGTCGTCCCCCATCCGCATGCGGCCGAGGAGGGGGCGTTCGCCGAGGTCGTAGAGGCGGAAGTCGGTCGCCTCGCCCTCCATCCGCTTCTGGCCGTAGCCGAAGACGGCGGAGAAGAACGCGTCCGCCCTCCCGGGTTCGCGGGTGAAGACCTCCGCCCAGGCGTAGGCACCGGGGGTGCCCATCGTCGCGAAGCCCTCGTGGGTGCCCGCCTGCCACACGCCGAACACGGCCCCGCTGGGCTCCCGGGCCAGGCACATCGTGCCGAACTCACCGACCCGCGTCGGCTCCATCAGCACCTCGCCGCCGTTCTCGCGGATCTTCGCGGCGGTCGCGGCGGCGTCCCGGGAGGCCAGGTACAGGCACCACTGGGCCGGGCCCTCCTGACCGGGCATGGGCGGGACGACGGCGGCGACCGTCCGGCCGTCGGCGAAGGCCTGGGTGTAGTAGCCGTACTCGGGCGAGGAATCGCCGAAGGTCCAGCCGAGGACCTCGCCGTAGAAGCGCTTCGCCCCGTCGAGGTCACCGAACATCGCGTCGGCCCAGCACGGGGCTCCCTCAGGTTGCACGGCCATGGCGGCGGCCCTTCCGTCGTGACGGGGTTGCCCGGTGCGGCCGGCCCGTCCGGCGGTCCGATCGTCCGGCGGTCCGGCGGTCCGGCGGTCCGATCATCCGGCGGTCCGGCGGTCCGGCGGTCCGTTCGTCCGTTCGTTCATCCGTCCGGGCAGGTTCGTACGTCCCCTCACGCTAGTCACCCGGGCGCCGCTCCGCGCGCCGAGCCGTTCCGCGCCGGAGTGCCCTTCGAGGCCGGTCAGCCGGTCAGCCGGTCAGCCGGTCAGCCGGTCACGGAGGCCTACCTCGTCGTCCACGGCCGGTTCACCCGCTTCACCTCCGGCAAGTACGGCGAGGAGGAGATCATCGGAGTCGTCACCGGCGGGGACCAGCTCGGCGACGAGGCCGTGGGCCAGGACGACCCGCTGTGGCTGGCCTCGGTGCGCGCGGAGACCGCCGGCGTCGTGCTGGCGCTCCCCTGGGACGTGGTGCGCGAGTTCACCGGGCGGGTGCCGTCCCTCGCCGCGCACCTCGACGGCTGTGTCCGGCGGCAGCGGCTGCCGATGAACCGCAAGGGCGAGGCGGACCTGCCGGTGCAGGCCGGCCACTCGGGCGAGCCGACGGTGTCGGGCGGCTTCGTCGACTACGACCTCGCGCCGCGCGAGTACGAGCTGTCCCTCACCCAGACCGTGCTGCGCGTCCACACCCGGGTCGCCGACCTCTACAACCACCCGATGGACCAGACCGAGCAGCAACTCCGCCTGACGGTCGAGGAGATCCGCGAACGGCAGGAGTGGGAACTGGTCAACAACCGGGAGTTCGGGCTGCTGCACAACGCCGACTACGGGCAGCGGGTGAGCACCTTCACCGGCCCGCCGACCCCGGACGACATGGACGAACTGCTGTCGATGCGGCGCGGGACCAAGCTGTTCCTCGCCCACCCCAAGGCGATCGCGGCCTTCTTCCGCCAGTGCAACCGGCGTGGTCTGGTGCCGGGCACGGCGACCGTCCAGGGGCACGGGGTCCCGGCCTGGCGCGGGGTGCCGATCTTCCCCTGCAACAAGATCCCGATCAGTGCGCAGCACACCAGCAGCATCCTCGCGCTGCGCACCGGGGAGGCCGACCAGGGGGTCGTCGGCCTGTACCAGACGGGCATCCCCGAGGAGTTCCAGCCCGGGCTGAACGTGCGGTTCATGGGCATCGACGCCAACTCGGTCATCCGCTACCTGGTGACCGCCTACTACTCGCTGGCCGGCCTCCAGGCCGAGTGGGCGCGGGGCGTGCAGGCCGACGGGCCGCTGCGCTCCTACCACTGGGCGCTGCGGGACTACGCGGTCCTGGCCACGCCCGGCCAGACCAACCGGGTCGTGCACGACATCGCCCGGCTGCACCTGGGCTACCTCGCCGAGGCGGCCTGGGACGAGGCACGGTACACGCCGCGGGCCGACCGCGTCTTCGACGCCGGGTGCGGGCGAGGGGGCGGCAGCGTGGTGGCGCACCTGCGCTACGGCTGCCACGCGGACGGCGTCACGATCTCCGCCAAGCAGGCCGAGTTCGCGGGCGAGCAGGCCCGCAAGCGGGGCATCGCCGGCTGCTGATCGCGGCCGACCGGGTCTGACGGCGGAGCGGGGGCGCCGGCGGGTGACCGGGGGATCGCGGCCGGCGCCCTCGGTGGCGGACGGCGGGCGCTACCGTCCGTCGTAGGCCTTCCGGAGGGCGGCGATGTCGAGCTTGCCCATGGAGAGCATGGCCCTGGTGGCGCGGGCGGCCTTCTCCTGGTCGGGGTCGGTGACCATCTCGAGGAGCACGGTGGGGACGACCTGCCAGGACACCCCGTACTTGTCCTTGAGCCAGCCGCAGGGGCCGGGCTCGCCACCGCCTTCGAGGAGCCTGTCCCAGTAGTGGTCGACCTCCTCCTGGTCGGCGCAGTCGATCTGGAAGGAGATCGCCTCGTTGAAGCGGAACTCCGGGCCGCCGTTCAGCGCGACGAACTTCTGGCCGTTCGCCGTGAACTCCACGGTGACCACGGACCCGGGGACGCCCGGTCCGGCCTCGGTGTAGCGTGCGACGTTCCCGACGCCGGAGTTCTCGAAGATCGACACGTAGTGGTGGGCGGCCTCCTCGGCCTGGCCGTCGAACCAGAGACACGTGGTGAATCCGTCGGTGGTCATGAGGTCCTCCTGCTGCGGGGCGGAACGCGGAGCGCGCTCGTCAGTGTCGACCGGTGCGCGCCGCGGAACTCATCGCCCGTCCGGGGAACGGGCGGAAATCAACGCGGATCACTGAGGACATGAGTCGCGTCCGTTCTTCTCGCCGACCCGCGACGTGCCGAGGTGGGCGGTCGAGTCGACGGACGGCGGCGGCGGGACAGCAGGTATCCGGTCAGCGCGGCGGCGAGGCCGGCCAGCCCGGCCGCCGCGAAGCCGCCCGCCGACTCGCCGGCCTGGCCGCCGCTAAGCCGCCCGCCGACGCGCCGGCCTGGCCGACGAGGTGCTGAGCCGGCGTCTCCCGCAGGTGTGAGACGCCGGCCCGGGCGGTGTCTCAGGCGGCCAGGCAGAGCCCGTCGTACGACGAGGTCGTCGGCGTGCGCCGCGCGCCGGCGCGCGGGGCGGTCACCCGGACGAGCTCGCCCTGGGCGCGCGCCAGCAGGTCGCCGAGGCTCAGGCCGAGGGCGTGGGCGGCGGCCGCGAGGACCTCCGAGGAGGCCTCCTTGCGGCCCCGCTCCACCTCGGACAGGTACGGCATGGAGATACGGGCGGTGTCGGCGACGTCCTGCAACGTCCGCTCCTGCGCCTGGCGTTCGCGGCGCAGGACGTCACCGACCAGGTCGCGCCAGAGGGGCTCCCTGGGGGCGGGCGGACGGCCGTCGGCGTGGGCGGTTCCCGGGCGCTCGGCCGGTGGGCGCAGCGGGATGAGGCGGGCTGGGTTCGGCGCTTGGTTGCTCACCCGCCCAGCCTAAAAGCGGGGGCCGGTACGGGAAGGGCACGGCGTTCCGCCCTCAGGGGAATCGGATCGGGTGGGCCGTCCCCCGGACGGACGAACGTGTCCCACCGGCCGCGGCGCCGGCCGGGCCACCGGTTCCCCCGGCCTTCCGCCCCGCGTCACCACCGGCTTGTGGGCATTTTCCCGGCTCGCGCCCCGCCGCGGTGGGGCGGCTCGAATACGCTTGGCATGTGTCGGCCGACTCGGGGTATCCGCCTCCTGAGCGGACCTGTGGGCACTCGGTCCGCTCACGCACCGGGAACAGCAGACGTCGTACCGTGACTGACGTGGGAGAGGGAATGCACACCGCCGTGATCGGGTCGAAGGCTCAGGTCGTCGAGGACACCGCCGGGACCGGCACGGGTGGCACGCCGCTGCCGGGAGTCGAGGACCCGAGCAGCGTGGCCCCCCGCGACGCGCGGGAGCTGTCCCGTCAGTTCTTCCAGCGGCTGACGGAACTCGAGGAGGGCACGCACGAGTACCAGTACGCGCGCAACACCCTCATCGAGATGAACATGTCGCTGGTGCGGTTCGCGGCCGGGCGGTTCCGGGGCCGCGGCGACGACATGGAGGACATCGTCCAGACCGGCATGATCGGCCTGATCAAGGCCATCGACCGGTTCGAGATCTCGCGCGAGGTGGAGTTCACCTCGTTCGCGCTGCCCTACATCGTCGGTGAGATCAAGCGCTTCTTCCGCGACACGACCTGGGCGGTGCACGTGCCGCGCCGGCTCCAGGAACTGCGCGTCGAACTGGCCAAGGCCCGCGACGAGCTCGCCAGCCGGCTGGACCGGGAACCGACGGTCGCGGAGCTGGCCACGCTGATGAACCTCTCCGAGGCCGAGGTCGTCGAGGCGCAGATCGCCGCCAACGGCTACAACTCCTCCTCGCTCGACGCCGCGCTCACCGGGGACGGCCCGGAGCACGGCGAGGCGGTGCTGGCCGACTTCATCGGCGTGGAGGAGTACGGGCTGCGGCTCGTCGAGGACTTCCACTCGCTGGCGCCGCTGATGGCCGAACTCAGCGAGCGCGACCGGCGGATCCTGCATCTGCGGTTCGTGGAGGAGGCCACCCAGGCGGAGATCGGTGAGCGGCTCGGCTGCTCCCAGATGCACGTCTCCCGCCTGATCAAGCGGATCATCACCCGGCTGCGCCAGGGCATGCTGGGCGAGCTGGGCTGCGCCTGACCCCCGACGCCGTGGGGCCTCGGCCCCACGGCTCACCGCCCGCGGGCCCGGTCACCGCCGCGCGAGCCCGATCAGGGCGCGGACGCGCTTGCCGACCGGGATCCGCTCGGCGGTGACCTCGGTCGCGAGGGCGTGCACGATCTCCAGGCCGTGACAGCCGATGCGCTGGGGGTCCTTGGGGTACCGCAGGGGCAGCGCGTCGCTGCTGTCGTAGACGGACACCGTGACCGAGGCCTCGGAGCCCTCCAGTTCCAGGATGTAGGGGCCGTTGCTGTGCCGGTCGGCGTTGGTGACCAGTTCGCTGACGACCAGGAGCACCTCCCCCAGGGCACGCTCGTCGACGGTGGCGCACCACTCCGTCCTCAGCTGGTCGACGAAGTGGGCGGCGAAGGCACGGGCATCGGCGATCGAACCGGGTTCGCCGGTGTAGTGCGCCGCTCGTCGCAGCGGTTCCACGGGTACGTCGAAACCGGTCGGTATCACTGCCCCGTCCAGGTGCTCGGTCATGCTGTTCTCTCTCGGAGGCCGGACTGGCCGGACGCTACTGCACCTGGTCTCGTACCCCGTGCCGGGCGGCGCAGTCCCCCGCGTTGTGCCCCGCGTGCATGGGCTGGCTCACAGGGCGGGTGCGCCTCCGGCGGGCCGCGGGGACGCCCCGTGCCCGGGCTCGCCCGACGGACCGGGCGGCGGGGCGGAGGTCGGACCGGTCGAGGGCGCGCCGGGAGACGGCGGAGCCGGCGGCTGCGGTGAGGGCGGCTCCGGCTCCGGGGAGGGCGGCGGCGGTGAGGCGGGCGAGAGCGACGGCGGGGAGGTGCCGGCCGACGCCGGCGGACACGTCGAACTGCCGGGAGCGTCGGCCGGGCGCGAGGGGCACGGTGTTCCGGGGGTCGACGGCGAGGCGGGCGGGAAAACGCTCCCGGACGGGGTCGGTGGGTTCTCCGGCGCTGCGGCGGGACGGTCCTCGCGCCCGGTGTCGCCCCGCTCCCGGGCGAACCAGCCGTCGTCGTCACCGTCGTGGAGCACGAAGACGTCGATCACGGTCGACGAGGGGAGCACCACGACGACGTTCGACGGCCGGTACGACGGCCAGGAGTCGCCGGTGGGTTCCGGTGCGGTCTTCTGGGCGATCGGCCGGGTGAGCGGGTTGCCGCAGGCGCAGCGGACGCGGGGTTCGCCGCGGGCGTCGACGAGGACGGCCGTGCCGGCCTGGAGGACCGCCTGGTAGCCGGTGGCTTCCCCGTCGCTGTATCCGTGGTTGGTGACGCGGGTGTCCAGGCGCAGCTGCACGGGGGTGAGGGAGCGCAGGTACGCGGGGACCTGGGCGGGGTCGACCCGGGCGACGGAGGCGAACGCCCGGTTCCTCGCCGGCTCGGCCCCGAGGAAGGCGATCTGCTTCTCCACGTCGCAGGCGGCCACGTCGCGGGTGCCGCCGTACAGTCCGCCGGCTCCGCCGTCGACGGCCCGGACGACGTCCGTGGCCCTCTCCTCGGTCGCCGGGGCGGTGGAGGTGGGCGGGGCGGACGTGGCGGTGGCGGTGTTGTCGGTGAAGGGGTAGGGGCCGGTCCCGGCCGCGGCCTGGAGGAAGACCTCCCCCTGGCCCGCGGGGGTGCCCCCGCCGTCGGTGCGGGTCAGTACGAGCGCGAGGGCCGCCACGGCCACGAGCGCGGTGGTGAGCAGGGCGAGGCGCGGCGCGGACCTCCACCACGGCCTGCGGGGTTCGGGCGCGCCGCCCGGGGTCCCGCCGGGCGGCGGGGACGGCGGGGGGCGGGGAGGCAGGGCGGGCGGGCCGGAGGGAGGCCCGGCGGGCGGGCCTCCACCCGAGAGGGGTCCGGGGGGCGGTCCCGTGGGGCGGCCGGAGGGCGGCGGTTCGACGCTCACGGGCACTCCCGACGTGGTTCTCCGCGGCGTTCCTGTCCTGTGCGCCACTCGTCCCCGACCTCACCATTGTGTGCTCCGTCCGGGCACCGCCCGCAAGCGCACGCGGGCGGCCCTCCCGGCAGGCGCGCGGCCCGGGCGCTGCTTAGCGTGGCAGGGTGAGCCCGCGTATCCCGTCCGACCGGGCAGGCGGCGTCCCGTCCGGCCCGGCAGGCGGCGTCCCGTCCGGCCCGGCAGGCGTCCGGCACGGCTGGACGCAGGCGGTCGGCACGGTCCTGGCCGGGGTCGTCGCCATGGGCGTGACGGCCGCGCTGGGGCTGTGGGCGGCCGGAGCCGCGGACCTGCCCGACGGCGCGTTCCCGCGGGTGGTGGCGGCGACCGTCGTCACGGCCGTCGGCGGCGCGGTGGAGCTCTCCGGAAACGCCGGGGGGCTCGCCGACACCCACGCCGGGCTGGCCGTGCTCCCGTTGTCCGTCACGCTGGTCGGGGCGCTCGTGCTGGCGGCCGGGTTCCTGCGGCCGCTGCGGCACCGGGCGGTCGCCGGGGCGGCCGAACTGGCCGGCTGGGCGGGCCGTGTCGCCGTGCTGTGGCTGCTCGCGCTGCTCGGCCTCGCCCTCGGGGCCCGGCAGACGTTCGCGGTCTCCCTGGGCGACGGCACGCTCAGCGACCTCGGGGACCTGTTCGGCATCAGCCCGACCATCGGCTTCACCACCGATGTGCCGCTCACGCTCGGTCTCGGGCTGCTGTGGCTGGCCGGCGTGCTGGCGTCGGCGCTGCTGGTCTCGCGCGGGGCTCCGCTGCCGGCCCGGCTGCTGCGCTTGCAGGAGTCGGGGCGGCCGGCCGCGTACGCCATGGTGGTGCTGCTCCTCGTCTGCGTCGCGCTGGGGGTCCTCGTCGCGCTCTGGTCGGTGGCGACGCGCGGCCGGCCCGCCGAGACCCTCGCGGTGGTGCTGCTGGGCCTGCCCAACCTGGCGTGGCCCGCGTTCACCATCGGCCTGGGAGCCACCTGGGAGGGCCGGGTCGACGGCCCGTTCGGGCTGCCGATGCCGCCCGTGCTGGACGAGGTGCTGCGCGGTTCGGACACCGCCACGCTGAACCTGCGCACGCTCGCGGAGCACGACGGCCGCGTGGGGTGGCTGGTCGCCGTGGACGCGGTGCTGCTGCTGGCGGCGGCCTTCGTCATGGCGGCCCGCTCACCGGCCGGGACGCCCCTGTGGCGGCACGCGGTGCGCATGGCGGTGGCCCTGGTCCTCACCGTGCTGACGGTCTGTCTCATCGGCCGGGTCTCCGCCCACTACGGCCTGTCCGTGCTGGGCATCACCGACCTGGGCGGTCTCGGACTGTCGGGGACCCTGTTCCTGCGGCCCGAGACGTGGACGGCGCTGGGTCTCGCGGCGCTGTGGGGGTCGGCCGCCGGGTTCCTGGGCGGTCTGGCGGCGCGGCGGACGGCGGGACACGGCCGGGTGGACACGCCGTCGGCGGGGCGGCGGGGCGGGATCCGGGGGCGGTCACGCTGAGGGCCGCCCGGGGCCGCGCCTCGATCACGGCCCCCTGCCCTCGTAACCCTCGTAACCCTCGTAACCCTCGTAACCCTCGTTCCCCGAACACCGGCGCCGCCCAGTCCGGCGGTGGTTTCGGCGGTGCCTCCCGCGCCGCTTGGGGGTTCACCTGTGTCCGCGGGTGGCCGGTGCCCGGGTCGCCCGCTCCGGCCGCCCTCAGGTCGGCGACGAGGTCGAGGCAGGTCGGGTGGCGGGCGTCGGGGGTCTTGGCCAGGGCGCGCGCGAAGACCTCGTCGACGCGTGCGGGCAGGTCGGGGAGGGCCCCGGTGAGCGGGGGCGGATCGTCGTAGCGGTGGGCCCACAGCAGGGCCATGTCGTCGTCGCGGCGGAAGGGCGGACGGCCCGCGAGTGCCTCGTAGACGACGCAGGCGAGGCCGTAGACGTCGCAGCGGCCGTCGACGGGGCGGCCGGAGATCTGCTCGGGCGCGATGTAGTCGAGGGTGCCGACGAACTGGCCGGCCCTCGTGAAGCCGCTCCGGGACAGCGACCTCTTCGTCAGGCCGAAGTCGGTGAGGTAGACGTGCTCGGGGTGGTCGCTGTCGGTGCCGCGGTCGACGAGGAGGTTGCCGGGCTTGACGTCCCGGTGGACGAGGCCGTGCTCGTGGGCCGCGTCGAGCGCGGAGGCCGCCTGGGCGGCGATGCGGAGGGCGGCCGGCAGCGGCAGCGGGCCCCGGCGGTCGAGGAGGTGGCGCAGGTCGCGGCCGGCCACGTGGCGCATGGCGATGTACAGGACGCCGTCGGTCTCGCCGGCCTCGAAGACCGGCACGATGTGCGGGTGGTCGATCGCTGCGGCCGCCCTCGACTCGTGCGTGAAGCGTCTGCGGAAGGTGTCGTCGCGGGCCAGTTCCGGGGCGAGCAGTTTGAGGGCGACGGTGCGCTCCAGGCGCAGGTCCCGGGCGCGGTAGACGACGGCCATGCCGCCGCGGCCGATCTCCTGCTCGATGCGGTACCCGGCGATCCGCCGTCCGATCGGTTCGCCGGGCGGGCCGGGGAAGAGGCCGGCCTCCCCGGCCATCAGGGGTCACCGTCGGAGGCGACGGTGCGGGTGGGGGCGGGGCCGCCGTCTGCGGCCGTGCGGGGCGGGTCGACGGCCGCGTAGGTGCTCAGGCGGGTGCCGTCGCCGTACGCCCACCGCCCCCGGTCGGCGTCGTAGAGCCACATGGACTCGCCGTCGACGACGATCCCGATGCGCAGGCCCTGGGTGCGGCGGCGGAAGGTCTCGCCGTCGAGGGCGCCGCCGGCGAGGTCCTCGACGGCGGCCCGGTAGCGTGCGAGGGCCCGTTCGGCACCGCCGAGGAGGGGGCGTGGATCGGTGACGGCCGTGAGGGACTCCTCGGCGAGCGGCGGGTCCTGGGGCACGGCGACCAGGTACCGGCCGTCCACCCAGGCCGACCAGCCGTTGGCGCACAGCACGTGTCCCCAGTCGCCACGCCGTTCGACGAGCCGGACGGGCAGCAGCGGGTCGAGGGGCACGGTGGGTCGGGTGGGGTCGGGGGCCTCCCAGGAGGGCATGCCCCGCTGGGGGACGACATGCGTGGGCCGGAACCCGGGGATCGTCATGGTGCGCCTACTTCCGCATCACGGCGGGTTCGTGCCGGCGCAGCAGCCGGGCCACGACGTACCCGAAGACGGCCGAGAGCACCACGAGCATCCCCACGTCCAGCAGCCAGACGCCCGCCGAGTGCCGCAGGAGGGGGTCGGCGGTCAGGTCGCCGGGCACGATCCGGCCCAGGTCGAGGGTGCCGGCCATCGCGCCGAGCGCCCAGCGGGAGGGCACCAGCCACGCCACCTGCTCCAGGCCGGGCACCCCCTCCAGCGGCAGCAGCGCGCCGCAGAACACCACCTGGACCACGGCGAGCAGCACCAGCAGCGGCATCGTCACCTCCTCCTTGCGCACGAGCGCGGAGACCACCAGGCCCAGCATCATCGCGGTGAAGGCCAGCAGGGCGACCGCCACGGTGATCTCGGCCAGCGGCGGCATCAGCACGCCGTCGCCGCCGGGTGCGCCGAGGTCGACGCCGAGCAGGGCGACCAGGGTCAGCACGACGGCCTGCGCCACGGTCACCGTGCCGAGGACGACGACCTTCGACGTCAGATAAGCCGATCTGGAGAGGCCGACGGCCCGCTCGCGCCGGTAGATCACGCGTTCCTCGACGAGTTCGCGCACGGCGTTGGCGGCTCCGGTGAGGACACCGCCGACGCACAGGATGAGCAGGGTGTTCATCGCGGTGTCCCGGGTGAGCGCGCCGCCCGCGAGGGCGCGGGCCATCGCCCCCATCACGAACGGCAGGGCGATCATGACGGCCAGGAAGGTGCGGTCGGCGCCGAGGACCGCGGTGT
Source organism: Streptomyces sp. NPDC059895 (assembly GCF_042731035.1). Classification (NCBI taxonomy): domain Bacteria; kingdom Bacillati; phylum Actinomycetota; class Actinomycetes; order Kitasatosporales; family Streptomycetaceae; genus Streptomyces; species Streptomyces sp. NPDC059895. The sequence continues at coordinate 57,242 of NZ_JBHWKO010000037.1, read as the reverse complement.
AGCGGCGGACCAGGGTGCCGAGCTGGGCGCGGCGGCTGCGGGGCCGGACCGGCGGCGGCGTGATCACCGGGCTGGAGCAGGGCGGCGCGGGCTGGGCGCCGGCGTCGACGACGTACCGCCGGTGAAGCGGCGAGCCGGCGTACTCGCCCGCCCAGTCGCGGTCCCGGTCCCGGTCGAAGGCCTCGAAGGCCTCGGGCCAGTGCCGGAAACCGAAGAAGCCGAGGGCGTCCTCGGGCGGGCCGTAGTAGGCGACCCTGCCGCCGGGGGCGAGGACGAGGAGCCGGTCGCAGACGTCCAGGCTGAGCACGCTGTGGGTGGCGACGACGACCGTGCGGCCGTCGTCGGCGAGGCCGCGCAGCATGTGCATCACCGAGCGGTCCATGCCGGGGTCGAGACCGGAGGTGGGCTCGTCGAGGAAGAGCAGGGACGGTCTGGTCAGGAGTTCCAGGGCGACGCTGACGCGTTTGCGCTGGCCGCCGGAGAGGCTGTGCACGGGCTGCTCGGCCCGTTGTTCCAGGCCCAGCTCACGCATGACCTCCTCGACCCGCCCGCGGCGCTCGGCGCGGGCGGTGTCCTGCGGGAAGCGCAGTTCGGCGGCGTAGGTGAGGGCGCCGCGCACGGTGAGCTGGGTGTGCAGGATGTCGTCCTGCGGTACGAGGCCGATGCGCTGGCGCAGTTCGGCGTAGTCGCGGTAGAGGTCGCGCCCGTCGTAGACGACCGTGCCGTGGTCGGCGGGGCGCTGTCCGGTGAGGGCGCCGAGCAGGGTGGATTTGCCGGCGCCGCTGGGTCCGACGACCGCGAGCAGGCACTTCTCCCCCACCGGGAACGACACGTGGTCCAGGAGGAGCTTGCGGCCCTGGTCCGCGGCGACCGTGAGGTCCTCCACGTCGAGGGAGACCTCGCCGGTGTCGACGTACTCCTGGAGGGTGTCGTCGACCAGGAGGAAGTCCGAGTGGCCGATGCCGACGACGTCGCCCGGTCCGATCGGGGCGGTGATGAGGGGGCGGCCGTTGAGATAGGTGCCGTTGTGGCTGCCGAGGTCGGCGATCTCGTAGCCGCCGTCGGGCAGGACGTGCAGTTCGGCGTGGCGTCGGGAGACGACCAGGTCGTCGAGGACCAGGTCGTTGTCGGCGGCGCGGCCGATGCGGACGGTGCGGGTGGGCAGCGGGCGGACGGAGGTGGGCTGCCGGAACGTCCCCGTCAGGCGGGGGCCGGACACCACGGACGGGCGTTGCGGCGACGGCGGCGGACGGCCGCTCAGGACGACGTAGGGGCCGTCGTCCGGGCTGCCGAAGCGGATCACGCTGCCGGGGCCGACGCCGTGCGCGAGGACGCGGTGGCCGTCGGCGTAGGTGCCGTTGGTGCTGTGGGCGTCGTAGAGGGTCCAGTGGTCGCCGTCGGGTCGCAGGACCGCGTGGTGCCAGGAGACGCGGGCGTCGTCGAGGACGATGTCGCTGCGGGGGTCCCGGCCGACGTGGTAGGCCCGGGTCGGGGTCATCACCGTGGAGCCCGTCTCGGTCTCCAGTCCGAGTTCGGGCGCCGTCGGGGCGGCCGACCGCTCCACCATGCCGGAATTCTATCGATTTGCCCTCTTCCGTGCCCCGTCGAGGAGGCGCCGGCGTCTCCTGCCACGTGTCAGCCGACGGGAAGGACGAGCGCCGGGACGATGCGCTGCATCCGCAGGGCGTCGACGGACTCGGCGAGCAGTTCGTACTCGGTGGTGTCGTCGCTGGCGGCGATCCGCACCAGCCGTCCGCCGGCCAGTTCGTCGGCGACCTGTTCCTGCCGCTCCACGTCGGCGCACCAGGCCCGCAGCAGGGCGGGCACGTCCGGCACGGTGTCGGCGACCGGTACGAGGGCGCCGGTCGGGAAGGGCGTCCCGTCGGGCCGGGGGTCGAGCCGCTCGGCGATCCAGGAGGCCCGGTCCCGCAGCCACCACAGGGCGAGGGCCAGCGTCGGCGCACGGTAGGTGCCGAGCGGTACGCCGATGCGGCGGCCGTCGCAGACACCGTACGCGGTGACATGGCACAGGAATTCGTCGTGCACGTCCTTCTCCCCCGGTCGCTCGCTTGCCGGTGCTGCCTCGCTTTCCGTGCGGCTCGAGAGGGCTGAACTGCCCCTGACATTTGAGTATGTTGACTACTGAAACACTGTCACCATGGATTTCCGGCCACTCTCCTGGCATATTCAGCGCCGTTCATGGCCGAAATCCTGCGGGCCCCCGGTCCGGACGTCACGGCACCCTCCGCCGCTTCCCCGAGCCGGCGGCGGACGGACACCGGCCCGGCGTGCGCGACGATGTCCGCCGCGCGCGCCGGGCCGTCGGAAGGCGGGAGCCGGGAGGGCGGCTCCGCGACCGTCCGCCTCACGGCAACGGCTCAGCCGTCGACGACCGCTTCGGTCCACGGCTCAGCCGTTGATCACCACGCCGGTCCACGGCTCGACCGTTGAATCACCACGCCGGTCCACGGCTCAACCGTTGAGCACCGCGCCGGTCCACGGTTCAGCCGTTGATCACCGCGTCGATCCGCTTCAGCTCGTCCGCGTCGAAGTCGAGGTTGTCCAGCGCGCCGACGCTGTCCTCGATCTGCCGGGCACTGCTCGCGCCGACCAGGGCGGAGGTGACCCGGCCGCCGCGCAGCACCCAGGCCAGGGCCAGCTGGGCCAGCGATTGGCCCCGGGATCTGGCGATGCCGTCGAGGGCGCGCAGCCTGTCCACCAGTTCCTCGGTGACCGCCTCGGAGTTCAGGAAGGGGCTGTCGCTCGCCGCGCGCGAGTCCTCCGGGATGCCGTCGAGGTAGCGGGCGGTGAGCAGGCCCTGCTCCAGCGGGGAGAACACGATCGAGCCGACCTCGAGCTCGTCCAGGGCGTCGAGCAGGCCCTCGCTCTCCGGGCGGCGGTCGAGCATCGAGTAGCGCGGCTGGTGGATGAGGAGCGGGGTGCCCAGTTCGCCGAGGATGCGGGCCGCTTCCCCGGTCTGCTCCGCCGAGTAGTTGGAGACGCCGACGTACAGCGCCTTGCCCTGCTGGACCGCGGAGTGCAGGGCGCCCATCGTCTCCTCCAGAGGAGTCTCCGGGTCGGGGCGGTGCGAGTAGAAGATGTCGACGTAGTCCAGTCCCATCCGCTTCAGGCTCTGGTCCAGCGAGGACAGCACGTACTTCCGGGAGCCCCACTCCCCGTACGGGCCGGGCCACATCAGGTAGCCCGCCTTGGTGGAGATGACCAGCTCGTCGCGGTACGGCGCGAAGTCGTTCCGCAGGAACCCGCCCAGCGCCGACTCGGCGGCACCGGGCGGCGGGCCGTAGTTGTTGGCGAGGTCGAAGTGGGTGATGCCGAGGTCGAAGGCGCGGCGCAGGATGGCGCGCTGGACCTCGGCCGGGCGGTCCGGGCCGAAGTTGTGCCACAGTCCGAGCGAGAGCGCGGGCAGCTTGAGGCCACTGCGTCCGGTGCGCCGGTAGGGCATGTCCGCGTAGCGGTCGGGGTGTGCGGTGTACAACGCGACTCCATGAGGGGGTGGGCTCGGAGGATCGGTTCGCGGGAACCGCTGCCCACTCTGGCCCGACCTGCGGGTAGTGGTCCAACAGAAGAATCCGATGGGATTCAGCGGTTACGCTTCTCAATCATGGAACTGCGTCATCTCCAGCACTTCGTCGCGGTCGCCGAGGACCAGCATTTCACCCGGGCCGCCGAACGCCTGATGGTCTCCCAGTCGGGCCTCTCGGCGTCCATCCGGGCCCTGGAGCGGGAGCTGCGGGCGCCGCTGTTCGTGCGCACGACCCGCCGGGTGACGCTCACCGAGGCCGGACGCGCGCTGCTGGCCGAGGCGGAGCGGATCCTGGCGCAGGTGCGGGCGGCGCACGAGGCGGTGGCGGCCGTGCAGGGCGTGGTGCGGGGGACGCTCTCGGTCGGCACCGAGCAGTGCATCGCGGGTGTGCACGTGGCGGGGCTGCTGGCCGCGTTCCGGCGGCGGCACCCGGACGTGGAGATCCGGCTGCGGCAGACCGGCTCGGGCGCGCTCGCCGACGAGGTCGCGGCCGGCCGCCTCGACCTGGCCTTCGCCTACCGCACCCGCGGGGACGGCGACCAGCCGCGCTCGGTGCCGCTGGCCGGCGAGCCCATGTACGTGCTGTGCCACCCCGACCACCGCCTGGCCGCAACGGAGGCCGCGCTCGCCCCCGCCGACGTCGCCGGCGAGGTCTTCGTCGACTTCCACCCGGACTGGGGTCCGCGCCGCGCCACCGACGCCGCCTTCGCCGCCGCGGGCGCCCACCGCACGGTCGCCCTGGAGGTCAACGACGTGCACAGCCTGCTGGACCTGGTGGACGAGAACCTCGGCATCGCCGTCGTGCCGCGCCACTTCCGGTACAAGCGGCAGGCGCTCACCGCGCTGCCCCTGGAAGGGGTCGGCGAGGTGGTCTACGAGACCGTCGCCCTGCTGCCGCCGCCGCAGGCGACCAGCCCGGCGGCCCGGGCGCTGATGGCGCTGCTGGAGGCGGGGGACGCCGCCTAGAGGCCTGGCGAGGCCCTGCCGAACGGCCGAGGCCCTGCCGAACGGCCGGTGGACGGCCGGCGGGGGTGGCGGACGGCCGGCGGGGGTGGCGGGCGTTTGCCGGAGAAGCGGCACGCGGGCGCGGGGTGCGCCATGGTGGACGTATGCATGCCAAGGACATCCTCATCGACGGGTACGACCGCATCCGGGAAGAAGTCCACGCCGCCGTCGAGGGCATGAACCCCGACGACCTCAACGCCCGGCCCACCGCCGAGACCAACTCGGTCGCCTGGCTGGTCTGGCACCTCACCCGCGTCCAGGACGACCACGTGGCGGACGCCTTCGGGCTCGACCAGGTGTGGCTGTCCCAGGACTGGGAGAAACGCTTCGGGCTGGACCTGCCGCGCCGTGACACCGGGTACGGGCACAGCGCGGCGAAGGTCGCCGAGGTGCGGGTCGGCTCCGCCGCTCTGCTGACCGGCTACCACGACGCCGTCCACGCGCAGACCCTCCAGGCGCTGCGCGGGGTGAGGGCGGCGGATCTGGAGCGCGTCGTGGACGAACGGTGGGATCCGCCGGTCACCCTGGGCGTCCGGCTGGTCAGCGTGCTGTCCGACGACCTCCAGCACGTGGGGCAGGCCGCCTATGTGCGCGGGCTGCTGGCGAGCTCGGGCGCGTAGCCCGGCAGCACGACGTCCTCGATGAGTGCCCGGCGCTCGTCGAACGGGATGAACGCGCTCTTCAGGGCGTTCACGGTGACGGTGCGCAGGTCCTCGACCGTCCAGCCCGCCTCCTCCACCAGCAGGGACATCTCACGGGTCATCGTCGTGCCGGAGACCAGCCGGTTGTCGGTGTTGAGGGTGACGCGGAAGCCGAGGTCCTTCAGCGCGGTGATCGGATGCCCGGCTATGGACGGGGCGGCGCCGGTCTGGAGGTTGGAGGTCGGGCACATCTCCAGGGCGACCCGGCGGTCGCGCACCCATCCGGCCAGCCGGCCGAGCTCGCCGTCGACGATGTCGTCGGTGATCCGCACGCCGTGGCCGATGCGCTGGGCGCCGCACACCTGGAGGGCCTGGTGGATGCTGGGCAGTCCGTGGGCCTCGCCGGCGTGGATGGTGAACGGCATGTTGGCGCGGCGCAGGTGCTCGAAGGCGTCGAGGTGGTCGGCGGGCGGGAAGCCGTCCTCGGCGCCGGCGATGTCGAAGCCGACGACGCCCGCGTCGCGGAAGGCGACCGCCAGATCGGCGGTGGCCCGCGTGCGGTCGAACATGCGCATGCCGCAGAGCAGGGTGCCCACCCGGACCGGGGTGCCGGCCGCGGCCGCCTTCGCCGTACCGGCCGCGAGCCCCTCCTGGACGGTCTCGACGACCTCCGGCAGGCTCAGCCCGCCCTTCAGCATCAGCTCGGGGGCGTACCGCACCTCGCCGTAGACCACGCCGTCGGCGGCCAGGTCGAGCACGTACTCCTCGGCGGCGCGCAGCAGGCCCTCGCGGGTCTGGAGGACGGCGAGGGTGTGCTCGAAGGTGGCTATGTAGCGGACCAGGTCGCCGGAGCCGGCGGCCTCGACGTACCAGGCGGCCAGTTCGTCGGGGTCCCGGGTGGGCAGGGCGTGTCCGGCGTCCTCGGCGAGCTCGACGACGGTGGCGGGGCGCAGGCCGCCGTCGAGATGGTCGTGCAGGACGGCCTTGGGGAGCCGGCGGAGGGTGTCGGTGTCGATGCGGGGGGCGGTCATGGACGGTCGTTCCTGGCTTTCGTTCTCTGGAGGCTTCTGGAGGTCTCTGGAGGTCTCTGGAGGCTTCTGGGGGTCTGGAGGTCTCAGTGCCGGGCCGGCTGGAGCAGGTCCCAGCGGTTGCCGTACAGGTCCTGGAAGACGGCGACGGAGCCGTAGGGCTCGTGGCGGGGCTCCTCCAGGAAGGTCACACCGGCGGCCAGCATCCGGGCGTGGTCGCGGGCGAAGTCGTCGGTGTGCAGGAAGAAGCCGACGCGGCCGCCGGTCTGGTCGCCCACCCGGGCGCGCTGGGCGTCGTGCGCGGCGCGGGCCAGGAGCAGTCCGGTGCCGTCCTGGCCGGTCCCCGGGCGTACGACGACCCAGCGCGAGCCGCCGGGGCGGGGCTCGTCCTCGGCGAGGCGGAAGCCGAGTGCCTCGGTGTAGAAGCGGATCGCCTCGTCGTAGTCGTCGACGACGAGGGTGACCAGGTCGATGCGGGGCATGGGGGCCTTTCGGGGAGCCGGCGAGGGGCCGGGTGACGGGGGCACGGCGGGAGGTGGTCATGGGTGACCGCGGGAGCGGTCAATGGGTGACGGCGGGAGGTGGTCAATGGGTGACGGCGGGAGAGGTTATACGTAAAACGTACCGAAGGCCAACGTCAGCCACCGGCTCGCCGTCCCGCCGTCCCGCCGTGCCGTCCCGCCGTGCCGCCGCCCCTCCGGGCGGCCCCGGCCACCGGGTCGGTCCTACGCCCCGCGCCCGAGAGCTGAGGGGACTCGGGTCCGACAAGCGGGTGGGACTCAGGTCGGAGGTGCGGTGGCCGGGGTCGGGGCTAGCGTCGGCGGCATGGAGATCACCGAGCCGCCTCGCGGCCCCGAGCAGCGCAAGCGGGACGTCCTCGACCGGCTGGACGCCGAACTCGACGTCTGGGTCGCCACGGCCGACGGCGAGGGGCGGCCGTGCCTGGTCGCCCTGTGGTTCGTGTGGGACGGCACCGATCTGTGGCTGTCCACCCGGCTCACCAACCCCACCGGCCGCAACCTGCGCCGGGGGCGCCGGGCACGGCTGGCCTTCGGGAACACCCGGGACGTGGTGCTCGTGGACGGGGAGGTGGAGACGTATCCGGCCGAGGTGGTGCCGGCCCGGGCGGCGGAGGCGTTCACCGCCCGGACGGGGTGGGATCCACGGCGGGACGCCGCTTCGTACGCCTACTTCCGGGTGCGGCCCAGGGAGGTGCAGGCGTGGCGGGAGGAACACGAGATGCCGGGGCGGAAGGTGATGGTGGACGGGGCTTGGGTCGTCTGAGCGCCGGTGGTGCGCACGCCGTCCGCCTCAGGCGGCGTGCGGCGGGACGCCGTCGAGCCTGGCCAGTTGCTCGTCGTCGAGCCGCAGTGCCCCCGCGGCCACGTTCTCGGCGAGGTGGCCGGGGTCCCCGGTGCCGGGTATGGCCAGGACGTGCGGGCCCCGGGCCAGACTCCAGGCGAGTCTGATCTGGGCGGGGCTCGCGTCGTGGGCGCGGGCCACCGCCAGAAGAGCGTCGGCGTGGGCGGTCGTCGCGCCCTGGGGGCCCGCCTCGCCGGCGACGGCGTAGAACGGCACGAAGGCGATGCCCTGTACGCCGCAGAGACGCAGGAGTTCCTCGGTCGCGGGCGGCCGGTGGTCCAGGCCGTAGCGGTTCTGGACGCTCGCCACCGGGGCGATGGCCTGGGCTTCGGCGAGGTGCCGGGGCTCGACGCCGGAGAGGCCGAGATGGCGGACGAGGCCGGCCTCGCGCAGTTCGGCGAGGGCGCCGAAGTGCTCGGCGATCGACTCCTGGTGCATGCGGCGCAGGTAGACGAGGTCGAGGTGGTCCCGGCCGAGCTGGCGCAGGTTCTCCTCGACGTGGCCGCGCAGGTCCTCGGGACGGGCCGAGGTGCCCCACTCTCCCGCGGGGTCACGGAAGGGGCCGACCTTCGTGGCGATGAGCAGGTCGTCGGGGTACGGCGACAGCGCGCTGTTGATGAGTTCGTTGGCGGAGCGGAGGGAGGAGAAGTAGAAGGCGGCCGTGTCGATGTGGTTGACGCCGAGGTCGATCGCCCTGCGCAGGACGGCGATCGAGCGTGCGCGGTCGCTCGGCGCGCCGAGGTGGAAGGCGGCGCTGCCCGTCAGCCGCATGGCGCCGAGGCCGACGCGGTGGACGGCCAGGTCGCCGAGTTCCCAGCTGCCCGCGGCATCCGCGGTGATCCTTGCGGTGGTCATCCGTGGAGTGTTCCACGCACCGCGGACGCCGGCACGGGCAGGCCCGGGTCCTTCAACAGGCCACGGTCTCCTCGCACTTGCGCAGCGCCTCCTGCACGTCGCGGCTCCAGTGCCGGGCCGTGCGGGGGGTGGCCGACGACACCGTGTGCACGGCCGGCTCCCGGCGTGAGGGCAGGGAGCCGGACCGGGCACGCCGGCGTTCCCCGGCGGGCGGTGTGCCACGGGTGACGACCTCCTCCACGATGTCGGCCAGATCGCCGTCCGGCAGGGGGAGTTCGAGGTCGTCGTCGACGAAGCCGACCACCGCCGGCACGTACTCCACCAGCGCCCGCAACGCCTTGGGCAGTCCCCTGCGGCCGCGTCGCAGCCCGCGCAGCACATGCAACGCCGTGGCGATCTCCAGCTCGGTGGCCTCCCTGCTCAGCGTGGCGGGAGTGATCTCGGTGTGGCTCAGCCACCAGTCGGCCTCCTCGTCCTCCCCCGTCGAGCGGTGGTGGAGGTAGAGGCAGTACGAGGAGACGGTGTCGGAGGCGCCGGCGCCGTACTGCCACCAGAAGCGGGCGCTGTCCTCGCAGCCGGCCAGGTAGAGGATGCCGCCGAGGAGCCGCGCGCCCGAGGGCTCCGGCAGCGCGCTGCCGAGGAAGTTGCCGAGGTCGTGCAGGGCGCCGGTGTGGGTCAGCAGCGCCTCGCACAGCGCCCGCAGGTCCCGGGCCGCGGGGTGGGCCCCCGGGGCACGGCGGGTGGTCGCGGTGTGCCGGGGGCAGGCTCGGGCGGCGAGGGGCTCGTCGCCGGAGCGGGCCGCGACCCGGGCGGCGACACGGGCCTCGGCGGCCTCGATGTCCGAGCGGCTGTAGGGGGCCGTGGGCACGAGGCGCGCCCTGGCCAGCAGGGTCTCCATGTCGCTCGCGGTGTCGAAGGTCATGAGTGCTCCGCCTCCTCCTCGGCGCACGATGCGTAGATCTCCCGCAGACGGCGTTTGGCGTAGCGCTCGGTGGAGCGCACTCCGGCTTCGGTGATGCCCAGGTGGAACGCCACGTCGGCGGTGCTGTAGCCCTCGCAGTAGCGCAGCCGGATGACGTCCCGCTGGCGCTCGGGGAGGCGGGAGATCGCGCGGAACAGCCGAAGGTTCTGTTCGATCACCTCGAAGGCGTCCTCGGCGCACTGGAGGGTGACGGTCTCGAAGACCGCGGTGTCCATGAGGGTGGCACGCCGCCCGCGGGCGCGGGCGTGGTCGATGACGCGGTTCTTCATCACGCGCCAGGCGTAGGCGGCGGGGTTCTCGGCGCGCAGTATCTGCTGCCACTCCTGGGCGAGTTGGACGAACGCCTCGTCCACGGCCTCCTCGGCGTCCGCGCGGCTGCGCAGGCAGCGCTCGGCCTCACGGACGTAGCGGGGGCGGTGCATCTGGTGGAAGGCGGCGAAGTCCAGGGGCAGTTTCTCCGGCGCCCGTGGCTTTCCGGCCGGCCGCAGCTCCTCCTGGGTCACCGATCGCCTCCCGGGAGCCGGTGGTCCATCTCGCGGACGCCCACCCGCACGAGCGCGGCGGCGACCCGGCGCGCGAGGGCGACGGCGGCGGGCCCGAAGACCCGCAGGGCGAGCAGGGACAGCGCCATGTCCCGGACGAGCTGATCGAACTGGTCGTTCACGGACCCTTCGGTCCTCTCCGCTGGCGGTGCGGGGCTCACGAGCCCCGGAAGGCGACGGTTACACCTTCTGCCCCCACGGCGTCCGGGCGGACGCGTTTCGTGCATGCGAGATTCGAAAGTCCTATGGAATTGGCCGTTTCGGACTACGGAGCGCACCGTTCCGGACTAACGGCCATGCCGTTGCGACCGACTTGGGACTGCTTCCGCCCATGGGTGTCCGCCTCCCTCGGCTTCCCTCGGCTTCCCTCGGCTTCCCTAGGCTTCCCTCGGCTTCCCTAGGCTTCCCTCGGGTCTCAGACGCGGGACGCGTCGTCCAGCGTCTCCGCGAGGCGGCCCAGCAGGGCGCGCAGCAGCTCCTCGTCGCCCTCGCCGTCGCCGTCGCCGCCGGCCGGCCAGGCCGCGTGCACCGCGCGGTCGACGCGCCGCCAGTACTCCTGGCCGCGCGGGGTGAGGTGGGCGAGGATGCGGCGCCGGTCCAGGGGATCGACGCGCCGGTGGACGAGGTTCTGGTCGACGAGGTGGTCGACCAGCTTGGTCAGGGTGGGCGCCGGCAGGAAGGCGGCCTCGGCGAGCGCCGTCATGTGGTGGCCGGTGCCGTCGGAGAGCCGGGCGAGCACCCGCCAGGCGTCCAGCGAGCAGCCCTCCTCGTCCAGGGCGGCCCGCAGCCGGCGCGCGGCCAGTCGCTCGGCCCGGGTGAGCAGCTGCATCAGGTCGTGCGGGCCGCGCGGCGACGAGGTGGGCATCCCGGAATCGCTCCTAGGTCACGAGGTGCGTACATCGTAGGAGACGGGCTGGAGTTCACCCGGCGGACCGGCAAGCATGACGCCATGTTCCGGCACCCCTCCCCCGACTCCGGCCGGCTCACGGCCGACGACTCCGTGCTCGGCGTGGCCCTGGTCTTCCCCCAGCAGGGGCCGGCGGGGATCTTCGGGCCGGCCTGCGAGCTGTGCGCGCTGCTGGCGGTGGAGGAGGTCAACCGGGCGGGCGGGGTGCTCGGCCGGGAACTGCGGCTGCTGCCGGTGGACGGCGGGGCGCCGCCGCGCGAGGTCGCCGACCAGGTCGAGGCGCTGGTGGACCTGGGCGCCGTACAGGGCGTCACGGGCTGGCACATCTCCTCGGTGCGGCAGGCGCTGGCACCGAGGATCGCCCACCGCGTGCCGTACGTCTACACCGCGCTGTACGAGGGCGGCGAGCACACGGCCGGGGTGTTCCTGACGAGCGAGACGCCCCGCGACCAGCTCCGGCCCGCGATGGTGCTGCTGGCGCACGAGCGGCGGGTGCGCCGGTGGTTCGTGGTCGGCAACGACTACGTGTGGCCCCGGCGCACGGCCCGCGCGGCGCACGCGTACGCCCGGGAGGCGGGCGGCCGGATCGGCGGCGAGGTGTACCTGCCGCTGGGGACGCACGACTTCGAGCCGGTCCTGCGGCGCATCGAGCGCTCCGACGCGGACGCGGTGCTCCTGCTGCTCGTCGGCAGCGACGCGGTCCGCTTCAACCGCGCGTTCGCCGCCCGCGGGCTGGACGCGCGCTGTCTGCGGCTCAGCACGCTGATGGACGAGAACATGCTGGTGGCGAGCGGCCCTTCGGCCACCGTGGACCTCTACAGCACCGCCGGGTTCTTCGCCTCGCTGGCCAACGCCGACACGCTCGACTTCCACGGGCTCTACGCCCGCCGCTTCGGGGTCGAGGCGCCCGCCCCGGGCAGCCTCGGCGAATCCTGCCACGAGGGCGTCCTGCTGCTGGCCGCGCTGCTCAGGCGGGCGGGCACGCTGGACGTGACGGCGATCGGCGCGGCGGCCGGCACGGTGTCCTACGAGGGTCCGCGCGGGCTGCTCCGCCTGCGGGGCAGCCATGTCCGCCAGCGCATCTACCTGGCCCGCGCCGACGGGCTCGACTTCGACGTCGTCACCGAACTGGACCCGCACGGTGCGCACCCTTGACACCTCCCGAGCCTCTCAAGATACTTCCCACAGAAAGTAACTAGAATGCCTCGCGCGAATTGTGAATTCAGATGATGCGCAGCTCGATTGAGCAGCTCTGAATGCCCCTCACAGTGCGTCGGGGCCTTTTTTGTTGCCTGCGGGAAAGTCCCGCGAAACACCGCTGAAACAGGGCGACTTGAGGCTGTGGACCGCGCTTCAGGAGGTTCTCGCCTCCCTACCCGAGGGGGTTGTCTTGTCCAGCGGTTCACCCGTTTCACGCGTTCCCCGCCGCCGTCTCCTGGCCGGCGGCGCCGCGCTCGCGGCCGTCGTCGCCCTGTCCGCGTGCGGCGCCAAGACCGACGCGGCCGGCTCCTCGTCCGACCGGGCCGCCGAGATCGACGTCAGCGGCGACACGGTCAAGGTCGGTCTGCTCAACTCGCTCTCCGGCACCATGGCGATCAGCGAGGTGACCGTACGCAACGCGCTGCTGCTGGCCGTCGACGAGATCAACGCCTCCGGCGGGGTGCTCGGCAAGAAGATCGAGCCGGTCAGCGAGGACGGCGCCTCCGACTGGCCGACGTTCGCCGAGAAGGCGACCAAGCTCATCAAGGAGGACCAGGTCGCCGCCACCTTCGGCTGCTGGACCTCCGCCAGCCGCAAGGCCGTCAAGCCGGTCTTCGAGAAGAACAGGTCGCTGCTGTTCTACCCGGTGCAGTACGAGGGGCTGGAGCAGTCCCCGTACATCTTCTACACGGGCGCGACCACCAACCAGCAGATCGTCCCGGCGCTCGACTACCTCAAGAGCCAGGGGAAGAAAAGGATCTACCTGGTCGGCAGCGACTACGTCTTCCCGCGCACCGCCAACAAGGAGATCAAGGCGTACGCGAAGGCCAACGGCATGACCGTCCTCGGCGAGGACTACGCGCCGCTGGGCTCCACGGAGTTCAGCACGATCGCCAACAAGGTGAAGGCGTCGAAGGCGGACGCCGTCTTCAACACCCTCAACGGCGACTCCAACGTGGCCTTCTTCAAGGAGTACAAGTCCGCGGGGCTGACCGCGGGGAGCATGCCGGTCGTGTCGGTGTCGATCGCCGAGGAGGAGGTCAAGTCGATCGGGGCGCAGTACCTGGCGGGCCAGCTGACGGCGTGGAACTACTACCAGACGACACCGGGCGCGGCGAACGAGAAGTTCGTGGCGGCGTACAAGGCGAAGTACGGCGCGGACAAGCCGACCAGTGACCCGATGGAGGCCGCGTACACCTCGGTGTACCTGTGGGCGTCGATGGTGCAGAAGGCGAAGTCCTTCGACCCGGAGAAGGTGAAGGCCGCCTCCGACGGCATCACCTTCGACGCGCCCGAGGGCAAGGTCACCGTCGACGGCGCCACGCAGCACCTCCACAAGACCGCGCGCATCGGCAGGATCGGCACCGACGGCCTGATCACCGAGGTGTGGAACTCCGGCGAGCCCGTCAAGCCGGACCCGTTCCTCAAGAGCTACTCCTGGGCCTCCGGCCTGTCCTGACCGTCCGTCGCGCGGGGCCCGCCCGCACGGGCCCCGGAACCCGCCTCCCCCACGGAGCCGCCGCATGACCGTCGTCCTCGGTCAGACCTTCACGGGCATCTCGATCGGTGCCGTCCTGCTGCTCATCGCGCTCGGCCTGTCGCTCACCTTCGGCCAGATGAACGTCATCAACATGGCTCACGGCGAGTTCATCATGGCGGGCGCCTACACCACGTACGTCCTGCAGAAATCCCTTTCGAGCGCCGGAATGTCGCTCGTCGTCGCCCTGCCCGTCGCCTTTGTCGTGTCGGGGACCCTCGGGGCCCTTCTGGAATGGCTGCTGATACGCCGTCTGTATCTGCGGCCGCTCGACACGCTTCTCGTCACCTGGGGCGTCTCGCTGATGCTCCAGCAACTCGCCCGGGACGTCTTCGGCGCGCCGAACGTGCAGACACGGGCGCCGGACGCGCTGACCGGGAACGTCACCCTCATCGGCGGCGACGATCCGCTCACCGTCGCCGCGAGCCGCCTGTTCATCCTGGCGCTGGCGGTCGCGGCCGTGGTCGCGCTGTCGCTGACGCTGCGGCTGACGCCGCTGGGCCGGCGGATCCGGGCCGTGGTGCAGAACCGGGACCTGGCGGAGGTGTCCGGCATCTCCACCGCCCGCGTGGACCGCACCGCGTTCTTCATCGGCTCCGGACTCGCCGGGGTCGCCGGGGTGGCGCTCACCCTGGTCGGGCCGATCGGGCCGACGATGGGCACCAACGTGATCATCGACGCCTTCCTGGTGATCGTGGTCGGCGGGATCGGCCGGCTCAGGGGCAGCGTGATCGTGGCCTTCGTGCTCGGCGTGCTCCAGTCGGTGCTGGAGTACTCCACCACCGTCTCCGTCGCGAAGGTGCTGGTCCTGGTCGCGATCGTCGCGTTCCTCCAGTGGCGGCCCCAAGGGCTGTACACGCTGCGCACGAGGAGTCTCGTATGACTGTGTTGAAGGGACGTCCGGCGCGGGCCGCCGCCGGTTTCGCCGGTGCCGCCGTGCTGCTGTTCGCCGTCGCCCCGGTCGTCCTGTCCGACTTCCGGCTGGGGCTGCTCGCCAAGTACCTGTGCATGGCCATGGTGGCCGTCGGCATCTGCCTCGCCTGGGGGCGCGGCGGCATGCTGACGCTGGGCCAGGGCGTGTTCTTCGGGCTCGGCGGCTACGCCATGGCCATGCACCTGAAGATCGCCGACGCCGGCCCCGGCAACCTGCCGGACTTCATGCAGCTGTACGGCACCGCCACCGAACTGCCCTGGTGGTGGCAGCCGTTCGCGAGCCCGGTGTTCGCCCTCGCGGCGACCGTGCTGCTGCCGATGGCGGTCGCGACCGTGCTCGGCCTGTTCGTCTTCCGCCGCCGGGTCAAGGGCGCCTACTTCGCGATCCTCAGCCAGGCGCTCGCCTCGGCCTTCGCGATCTGGCTGGTCGGCCAGCAGGCCACCACCGGCGGCACCAACGGCCTCACCGACATCCAGGGCTTCTTCGGCTACGCCCTCGACGACCCGGTCAACCAGCGGATGGTGTACTTCGTCATCGCCGCCGCCCTGCTGCTCCTGATCGCGCTCGCCCGCCAGCTCGTCCACAGCCGCTACGGCGAACTCCTCGTCGCCGTACGGGACTCGGAGGAGAGGGTGCGCTTCCTCGGCTACGACCCGGCGAACGTCAAGCTCGTCGCGTACGTCGTCGCGGCGGGCATGGCCGGCCTGGCGGGCGCGCTGTTCGTGCCGGCCGTCGGCATCATCTCGCCCGCGCTGATCGGGATCGTCCCGTCGATCGAGTTCGTGATCGGCGCGGCGGTCGGCGGGCGGGCCAGCCTGGCCGGCGCGGTGCTCGGGGCGCTCGCGGTCGCCTGGGCGAAAACCGCGCTGTCGGAGGAGTTCCCGGCGGCCTGGACCTACTTCCAGGGGCTGCTGTTCGTCGTGGCGCTGGCGTTCCTGCCCGGTGGTCTGGTCTCGCTGACCGAGGTCGTCCGCCGGCGCCGGTCGGCGCGGACGGAGCAGCCCGCACCCGTCGTTCCCGTGGGAGAAGCGGCATGAGCGCAACCGCAGGACTCGAGATACGCGGGCTGCGCGTCGCCTTCGACGGGTTCACCGCCGTGGACGGGGTGGACCTGGACGTGCGCCCCGGCGATCTGCGCTTCCTCATCGGGCCCAACGGCGCCGGCAAGACCACCCTGGTGGACGCGGTCACCGGGCTGGTGCGGGCCCGCGGTTCGGTGCGGTTCGGCGGCGAGGAGCTGCTCGGGCGCAGCGTGCACCGGATCGCCCGGTCGGGGATCGGACGGACGTTCCAGACGGCCACCGTCTTCGAGGAGTTGACGGTCCTGCAGAACCTGGACATCGCGGCGGGCGCGGGGCGCGGCGCGTGGACGATGCTGCGCCGCCGCAAGGGCGTGCCCGAGCCCGTGGCGAGGGCGCTGGAGACGGTCGGGCTGGCGAAGCTGGTCGACTCCCCCGCCGGGACGCTCGCGCATGGGCAGAAGCAGTGGCTGGAGATCGGCATGCTGCTGGTGCAGGACGTACGGCTCCTGCTGCTGGACGAGCCCGTGGCCGGCATGAGCCACGACGAACGCCGGGCCACCGGCGAACTGCTCCGGCGCATCAGCGCGGACCGCACCGTCGTCGTCATCGAGCACGACATGGACTTCATGCGCTCCTACGCCCGCAGCGTCAGCGTGCTGCACGCCGGCCGGATGCTCAGCGAGGGCACCGTCGCCGACGTGCAGGCCGACCCGAAGGTGCAGGAGGTGTACCTCGGGCACGCGGCCACCGAGGACACCGCGGACGCGGCCGTGCGGGAGGCGTGATGCTCCAGATCGAGGACGTCCGGGTCGGCTACCACCGCAGCACCGTCCTGCACGGCGTCCGCGTCGAGGTGCCGAAGGACTCGGTCGCCGCGGTGCTCGGGCACAACGGCGCCGGCAAGAGCACCCTGCTGCGGGCGGCCGTCGGCCTGCTCACGCCGACGAGCGGCACGGTCCGTCTCGACGGCGAGGACATCACCCGCCGCCCGCCCCACGAGCGGGTGGCGCGCGGCATGGCGTACGTGCCGCAGGGCCAGCAGGCGTTCCCGCACCTCACCACGGCGGAGAACCTGCAGCTCGTCGCGGACGGGCGCCGTCGGGGCAGGGAGTCGGTCGCCGAGGCCCTGGACCTGTTCCCCGCGCTCCGGGCGCTGTCCGGCCGGCGTGCGGGCCTGCTCTCCGGCGGCCAGCGCCAGCAACTGGCCGTCGCCCGCGCCCTGGTGACCGAGCCCCGGATCCTCCTCCTGGACGAGCCGACCGAGGGCATCCAGCCCTCGGTGGTCGCCGAGATCGAGGAGACGATCCTCGCGCTGGCCGCCCGCGGCGGCCTGTCGGTCCTCCTCGTGGAGCAGCACGTCGGCTTCGCGATGCGGGCGGCGCAGCGGTACTACGTCCTGGAGGCAGGACGGGTCACCTCGTCCGGCACGGGCGGACGGGAGTCGGAAGCCGCGGTCCGCGAGGCGCTCAGCGTGTGAGCGGGCGGCGGCACCGGGCACACGGCCCGCGAACGCCCGCTTGCCGACGCCCGGCCCACCGGCGCCCGGCGCACCGGCGCTCGGCCCGCCGGCTCTCGGCCTACCGGTGCTCGGCGCGCCGACGCTGGACGCGTGAGCACATGGCGGCGGCGGGCGCACAGCACATCAGTGCCCGCCCGCCGGCGCTCGGCCTCTACCGGTGCTCGGCGCGCCGACGCTGGACGCGTGAGCGCACGGCGGCGGCGGGCGCACAGCACATCAGTGCCCGCCCGCCGGCGCTCGGCTCGAAGGCGGGCGGGCACGTGAGCGCACGGCGGCGGTGCCCGCGGCGAGCGCCGCCGAACCGGGCACAGGCCACCACCTCCCCCGGCGCAGACCACCACCCGAACCGGACCACCACCCGAACCGGCCCGCCGCGCAGCCCGGCGGAGAGCTCCGCCCGCCTCGGGCGCGGACCACGCACCCCCGGGCCGCCCCCGCCCGGCCGCTCCCCGACAATCTCGTTCATGACTCCTCCGCACCCCCTCGTCACCCGCGCCCGCCGCCTGGCCGACGAGCTGCTGGTACCTCACGCCGAGCGCGTCGATCAGGAGGGCGTGCCGGTGGGCCATCTCGCGGCGATCAGGCGTTCGGGCCTGCTGGGCGTGAACGCGCCGGAGGAGTACGGCGGGTCGGCGGCGCCGGCGGCGGCGGTGCGCGAGACGGCGGAGATCCTGGCGGGGGCGTGCTGCTCGACCTGGTTCGTGCAGACGCAGCACCACACGCCGGTGCTGACCCTGGCCAGGAGCGAGGGCCCGGCACGGGAGCGGCTGCTCGGCCCGCTGGCGCGCGGCGAGCTGCTGTCCGGGGTGGCCTACGCCCACCTGCGGGCCCATCCGCGCGTGCCCGTGCGGGTGACGCGGGAGCGGGGCGGCCGGCGCTTCGACGGGACGGTGCCCTGGTACACCGGCTGGGGGCTGAACGACGTGATGCTCCTCGCCGGAGTCACCGACACCGGCGAGGCGCTCTTCGCGTTCACGGAGGCCCGCGAGCAGCCGGGCCTGCGCGCGTCGGAGCCGTTGCGCCTGGCGGCCCTCACCGCGGCCCGTACGGTCTCCCAGGAGCTGGACGGCCTGTGGGTGCCGGAGGACGCGGTGGTCCTGCGGACGCCGTACGAGCGGTGGGCGGCGGCCGACCGCCCGAAGACGGTGGCCGCCAACCCGGCCGTCTTCGGAGTCACGGAGACGGCGCTCACCCTGCTGGACGAGGACACGGCCGCTCCCCTGCGCGACCGCCTGGCCGAGGTGCGCCGCCGGGCCTACGCCCTGGCCGACCATCCGGTGCCCCACGAGCACCTGGAGGACAGGCTCGCCCTGAGGACGGCGGCGTACGAGGTGCTGCTGGCGGCCACCACGGCGGCCGTGGTGGCCGGCGGCGGCCGTTCGATGCTGCTGACGAACCGGGCCCAACGCCTGGCGCGGGAGGCTTTGTTCCTCATGGTCCAGGGCCAGACCGCGCCGTCACGGTCGGCGCATCTGGCCGCGCTGGCGGCGGGGTGACACGGCGGGCGCCGGTGCCGCCGCCCGGTGCACTCCGGCGTGGGCCGCGCCCGCGCCGCCCCGGCCGTCCGGGCGTCAGCCGTCAGCCGTCAGCCCCGGCGTACCGGTGCGGGCGCGGCCGGGGCCGCCGGCGGACCGGCGTCCTCCGGGCCCGCGCCCGTGGCGGCCGGTGGGTCACTCGTCGTCGCCGGCCGGCACGACGACGAGGAAGGCGTCCGACTTCAGGTCCATGACGACGGTCGCGGGCTCGCCCTCCGCCCGCCGTCGCGCCGCGTACTCCTCCGCCGGCCACGATCCGCGCGGAGCTCCCGCAGGAAAACGCTCCAACACCTTCGCACCCATAGCGGCAGCACCTCCCGATCCGGAAACGGACAACTCCCTCGTACTGCGCCTGCCCGGGATCGACGCGAGCATGTTCACGCCCGGGTGACCGGCTCCGCACCGGCCGTGGCACCGCCGCGCGAGAGCCGTCCCGGCCACCAGGCCCGCCTGCCGATGTCCCGCACCAGCGCGGGCACCAGCAGCGAGCGCACGACGAGCGTGTCGAGCAGCACGCCGAAGGCGACGATGAAGGCGATCTGCGCGAGGAAGGCCAGCGGGATCACGCCGAGCGCGGCGAACGTGGCCGCGAGGACCACGCCGGCGGAGGTGATGACACCGCCCGTGGTGACCAGGCCGCGCAGGACGCCCTCGCGCACACCGTGCAGCAGGCTCTCCTCGCGGACCCGGGACATGAGGAAGATGTTGTAGTCGACGCCCAGCGCCACGAGGAACACGAAGCCGTACAGCGGCACGGACGCGTCGGTGCCGGTGAAGCCGAGCACGTGCTCGAAGAACAGGCTCGACACGCCGAGGGTGGCGAGGAAGTTCAGCGCCACCGTGGCCACGAGCAGGGCGGGCATCAGGAGCGAGCGCAGCAGCGCGGTCAGGATGAGGAAGATGATCGCGAGGACGACGGGGACGATGAGGGTGCGGTCCCGTTCCGCCGTGCGCAGGGTGTCGTACTGCTGGGCGGTGTAGCCGCCGACGAGGGCGTCGGCGCCGGGCACCGCGTGCAGGGCGGTGCGCAGCCGCGCCACGGTGTCCTTCGCCGCGTCGCTGTCGGCCGCCGCGCTCAGGGTGACGTCGACGCGGACCCGGCCGTCGACGACGAGCGGCTCGCCGCCGGACTGTCCGGAGGCGCCGACCGGTGCGGCCGAGGCCACGCCCTCGGTCCGTCCGGCGGTGGCGACCACCCGTTCGACGCGGTCCGCGTCGGCGATGACGACCGTGGGGTTGCCCGAGCCGCCGGGGAAGTGCCGGGCGAGGGTCTGCTGGGCCGTCACGGACGGGGCGTCGTTCACGAAGGTCTCGTCGAGCGGGACGCCCCGGGAGGCGAGGGTCGGCGCGAACGCGGCGCAGGCCAGCAGGCCCGCCAGCGACACCGCCCACACCTTGCGGGGCGCGCGGTCGACCAGGGCGGCGACCCGGTGCCACAAGCCGGCGCCGCCGGTGCGGCCGTCCGACGGGCGGGGCCTGGCGGGCCAGTAGGCGGCGCGGCCGAGGAGGACCAGGACGGCGGGCAGGAAGGTCAGGGTGCTGACGACGGCGGCGGCGATGCCGATGGCGCCGACCGGGCCGAGGGCGCGGTTGTTGGTGAGGTCGCTGAACAGCAGGGCGAGGAGCCCGAGGGCGACGGTGGCGGCGCTGGCCACGATGGCGCCCCAGGACTGCCGCAGCGCGGCCCACGCGGCCGCGAACCGGTCGGTGCGGGAGGCGAGTTCCTCGCGGTAGCGGGCGGTGAGCAGCAGGGCGTAGTCGGTGGCGGCGCCGATCACCAGGATGGAGAGGATGCCCTGGACCTGACCGTCGACCCGCACCACGTCGTGGTCGGCGAGGGCGTAGACGACGGCGCAGGCGAGCCCGAGGGCGAAGACCGCGCCGAGGATGATCACCAGGGGGAGCAGCAGGCTGCGGTAGACGAGCAGCAGGATGACGAGGACGGTGACCAGGGCGACGGCGAGCAGCAGGCCGTCGATGCCGGCGAAGGCGTCGGACAGGTCGGCCTGGGTCGCGGCCGGCCCGGCCAGCCGCACCGTGGTGCCGGGGACGCGTTCGGCGGCGGCGCGGATGCGGTCCAGGGCCGGGACGAGGTCGTCGCCGAGGTCGGGGCGGAGCGGGATCACGGCCTCGATGGCCTCGCCGTCCTCCGAGAGCAGGGCGGGCGAGAGCTGCCCGGCGACGCCGGGGGCGTCGGTGAGGGTGGCGAGGGCGCTGTCGGCGGCCTGCTTGCGGTCCTCGAGCCCGGTGCCGCCGCTCGCGGAGCCGGAGCCGGAGCCGGCCGGGGACGCGGTCCACAGGACGATCGCCGGGAGCGTCTCGTCCTGCTTGAAGGCCCGTTGCGCGTCGATGACCTCGGTGGACTCGGCGCTGCGCGGCAGGAAGGAGGCCTGGTCGTTGGTGGCGACCTCGCCCAGGCGTCCGGCGTAGGGGCCGAGGGCGCCGCCCAGGCCGAGCCATACGGCGACGAGGAGGACGGGGACGAGCCAGCGGGCGCGTCGAGGGGTGGTGGACATCGTTCTCCCAGCGGGGATGGATCTTCTTGGCCTGGCCGAGGTGTCCCGGCACCGGCAACTATCTCAATGACAAACAATCTCAATCATTGAGTTAACTTGTCGCCGATGATCGTAGACGGTGTCCGTTCTTCCGCTCGCGCCCGGCCCCCGGATGCACCGGGCGGCCACGATTCAGCGGCCGTGCGGCGTGATCTCCGACAGCGCCTCGCCCATCACGGTGAGGAAGCGCATCACCACCGCCAGCTCGTCCTCGGTGAACCGGGCGCGGGCGGCCTCGGTCGCCTCGGCCAGCGGCCGGAAGTAGGTGCGGGCGGCCGACCGGGCGTCGGCGGCGTAGTAGAGGTGGACCACCCTGCGGTCGGCGCTCTCCCGGACCCGCCGGATGTGTCCCGCGCGCTCCAGCCGGTCCACGCACGCGGTGACCGCCCCGGAGGTCAGTCCGAGGTGTTCGCGCAGCCGCCCCGGGGTCATCGGCTCGTCGGCGTCGAGGATCGCGGCGAGCGCCTGCACGTCCGTCGCGTGCAGTCCGTGGTCCCCGGCGAACCCGTGCACCAGCCGGTTGATCTCGCCGTTCATCCTCCGCAACCGGACGGCGAAGGCGGGCAGGTCGGTCGGTGTTCCGGGAGCGCCCGGCCGGTCTTCCCGCGCGCGGCGCTCACCGTCGTTCGCTGTGGCCACGCGGTCAGCGTAGTCGCTGCCGGCGATCACCCGGTCGTGTGCATGGTCGTGGACCGGCGCATCCGCCCACCGCCGCGGGGTGGAAGCCATACCGAGGGGACCGTCGACACGGAGGACCGAGGACTCATGACCGCACATGGCGACGACTCCGGCGCGCCGCTCTGCCTGGTGACCGGAGCCACCGGGTACATCGGCGGCCGGCTCGTCCCGGAGCTGCTGGCCGCGGGCCACCGGGTGCGCTGCCTGGCCCGCTCCCCCGAGCGGCTGCGCGACCACCCGTGGGCCGGGCGGGCCGAGGTGGTGCGCGGAGACGTCACGGACGCCGCGTCGGTCGCGCGGGCCATGCGGGGCGTCGACGTCGCCTACTACCTGGTGCACGCGCTGGGCACGGGCGACGACTTCGAGGAGACCGACCGGCGGGCCGCGCGGATCTTCGGGGAGCGGGCTCGGGCCGCCGGTGTGCGGCGCGTGGTCTACCTCGGCGGCCTCACCCCGGCCGACGTGCCCGAACGGGAGCTGTCGCCGCACCTGCGCTCACGCGCGGAGGTCGGGCGCGTCCTGCTCGGCTCCGGCGTCCCCACCACCGTGCTGCGGGCGGCCGTCGTCATCGGCTCCGGCTCGGCCTCCTTCGAGATGCTGCGCTACCTCACCGAGCGGCTGCCCGTGATGGTGACCCCGAGCTGGGTGCGCACCCGGATCCAGCCGGTGGCGGTCCGGGACGTGCTGCGCGCCCTCGTGGGCAGCGCCGGGATGCCCGCGGACGTCAACCGGGCCTTCGACATCGGCGGTCCGGACGTCCTGACGTACCGCGACATGATGGTCCGCTACGCCGCCGTGGCGGAGCTGCCGCGCCGGCTGATCCTCCCGGTGCCGATGCTCAGCCCCGGTCTGTCCAGCCACTGGGTCGGCCTGGTCACCCCGGTGCCGGCGTCGATCGCCCGGCCGCTGACGGAGTCGCTGCGGCACGAGGTGGTCTGCCACGAGCACGACATCGCCCGGTACGTGCCGGATCCGCCGGGCCACCCCGTGGGGTTCGACGAGGCGGTCCGGCTGGCCCTCCAGCGTGTGCGCGACGCGCAGGTCACCACCCGCTGGTCCTCCGCCTCCCTGCCCGGCGCCCCGAGCGACCCGCTGCCGACCGACCCCGACTGGGCGGGCGGAAGCCTGTACACCGACCACCGGGAACTGACCGTGGACGCCTCGCGCGAGGCCCTCTGGCGGGTGATCGAGGGCATCGGCGGCGAGAACGGCTGGTACTCCTTCCCGCTCGCCTGGGCGGTGCGCGGCGGGCTGGACCGGCTGGCCGGCGGGGTGGGCCTGCGCCGGGGACGGCGGGACGCGACGCGGCTGCGGGTCGGCGACTCGCTGGACTTCTGGCGGGTCGAGGAGATCGAACCCGGCCGGCTGCTGCGGCTGCGGGCCGAGATGCGGCTGCCGGGCCTGGCCTGGCTGGAGATGTACGCGGAGTCGGACGGGGACGGCCGCACCCGCTACCGGCAGCGCGCCCTGTTCCACCCGCACGGACTGCTCGGCCAGGCGTACTGGTGGGGCGTCTCGCCGTTCCACGCGGTCGTGTTCGGCGGCATGGCCCGCAACATCGTCCGGGCCGCGGCGGCGCAGTCCGCCGCCACGACGGCGCACGTCGCCTGAGCACGCGTCGCCCGAGCACGCGTCCGGCGGGCGCGCAGCCGGGGAATCAGCCGTGGCCCTCTCACCTCATCCGGAGTCAGCGCAATGAACGTCTCGGTCGTCCTGTTCACCTCCGACCTGCGCCTGCACGACCATCCGCCGTTGCGCGCCGCGCTGGACGGCGCCCGTGAGGTGGTGCCGCTGTTCGTGCGCGACCGGGCCGTCGACGGCGCCGGGTTCGCCACGCCCAACCGGCTGGCGTTCCTCTCCGACTGCCTGCGCGACCTCGACGCGGGGCTGCGGGAGCGGGGCGGGCGGCTCGTCGTCCGCTCCGGGGGCCTGACCGAGGAGGTGTGCCGGGTGGCCGCCGAGGCGGGCGCCGACGAGGTGCACCTGTCGGCGGACGTGAGCGCGTACGCGCACCGCCGGGAGGAGCGGCTGCGGCGCGCGCTGGAGTCCGAGGGTGTGCGGCTGCACGTCCACGACGCGGTGACGACGGCCGTGGCGCCCGGCGCGCTCACCCCGTCCGCCTCCGACCACTTCGCCGTCTTCACGCCGTACTTCCGGCACTGGTCGGACCAGCGGCTGCGGGAGCCGGTCGGGGCGCCGCGGGCCGTACGGGTGCCCGACGGCGTCGGTTCGCAGGACCTGCCCGCGTACCGGGGCGTGTCGGAGGGCCTGGCGGCGGGCGGGGAGGCGGAGGGCCGCCGGCGGCTCGCCTCCTGGCTGGACCGGGGAATCCACGCCTACGAGGACCGGCACGACGACCTGGCGGGTGACGCGACCTCCCGGCTCTCGCCCCATCTGCACTTCGGGACCCTCTCCCCCGTCGAGCTCGTGCACCGGGCCCGCGCGGCGGGCGGCCGGGGCGCCGACGCGTTCGTCCGGCAGGTCGCCTGGCGCGACTTCCACCGCCAGCTGCTGGCGGCCCGCCCGGCCGCGTCCGGCGCCGACTACCGGACGCGGCACGACCGGTGGCGTACGGAGCGGACGGCCCGGGAGGACATCGAGGCGTGGCGGGAGGGCCGGACCGGCTATCCGGTCGTGGACGCGGCCATGCGGCAGCTGCGCCACGAGGGCTGGATGCACAACCGGGGCCGGCTGCTGACCGCGAGCTTCCTCGCCAAGACGCTCTACGTCGACTGGCGGATCGGCGCCCGGCACTTCCTGGACCTGCTGGTCGACGGGGACGTCGCCAACAACCAGCTCAACTGGCAGTGGGTAGCGGGCACCGGCACCGACAACCGGCCCAACCGGGTCCTCAACCCCGTCACCCAGGCCAAGCGCTACGACCCGGACGGGGCCTACGTCCGGCGCTGGGTGCCCGAACTGGCGGGTGTCCAGGGCCCGGCGGTGCACGAGCCGTGGAAGCTGCCGGGCCGGGTACGGGCGGCCATCGACTACCCCGACCCCCTCGTCGAACTGTCGGAGGGGCTCGCCCGGTTCAGACGGGCGCGCTCGCACGGCTGAGGAGAGACCGTGACCACCCCGCACTGGATCTTCGGCGACCAGCTCGG
Organism: Streptomyces sp. NPDC059895; assembly: GCF_042731035.1. Lineage (NCBI taxonomy): Bacteria > Bacillati > Actinomycetota > Actinomycetes > Kitasatosporales > Streptomycetaceae > Streptomyces > Streptomyces sp. NPDC059895. The sequence goes on along the minus strand of NZ_JBHWKO010000037.1, from coordinate 32,289 downwards.
ACCGCACTTCCTCGCTCCCGGTGACGACGGTCCCGGCCGGGAGGCGCCCGTGGTGATGATCGAGGCCCGCTCCGTCTTCCGCCGACGGCGCTTCCACCGGGCCAAGGCCCACCTGGTGCTGTCCGCGATGCGCCACCGGGCGGCCGAACTCGGCGACCGGGTGCGCTACGTCCGGGCCGAGACCTACCGGGAGGGACTGCGCGCGGCGGTCGGCACCGGGCCGGTCACCGTGTGCCATCCCACCTCGCGCGCCGCGCTGCGGTTCGTGCGGTCGCTGGAGAACGTCACGGTCCTGCCCCCGCGCGGCTTCCTGGTGGCGCGGGACGACTTCCGCGCGTGGGCCGACGGGCACGGCGGACAGCGGTTGCGGCAGGAGGACTTCTACCGGTGGGTGCGCCGTACGCACGACCTGCTGATGGACGGCGACGAACCCGCGGGCGGCCGCTGGAACCACGACCACGACAACCGCGAGCCGCCCCCGAAGGGCGCCCGAGCCCTGGACGTTCCCCCGCCCTACCGGCCCCGTGAGGACGCCGTCGACGACGAGGTCCGGGCCGACCTCGACCGCTGGCGGGAGCGGGACGGCATCGCCTTCGTGGGGCGCGACGGGCCGCGGCTCTTCCCCGCCTCGCGCCGGGAGGCGCTGGCCGCGCTGCGCCGGTTCGTCGCCCACCGGCTGGCCGGCTTCGGCCCGTACGAGGACGCGCTGCTGGCGGCCGATCCGGTCATGAGCCACAGCCTGCTGTCGTCGTCCCTCAACCTGGGTCTGCTGGATCCCGCCGAATGCGTGGAGCGCGCGGAGGACGCCTGGCGGTCGGGCGACGTGCCCGTCAACAGCGCGGAGGGGTACGTCCGGCAGATCGCGGGCTGGCGCGAGTACGTGTGGCAGCTGTACTGGCACTTCGGCGAGGACTACCGGCACAGCAACGCCCTCGGGCACCGGGCGCCCCTGCCGGGCTGGTTCCTGGAGCTGGACGCCGACGCCGTCACGGCCCGCTGCCTGGCCACGGTCCTCGCGCAGGTGCGGGACACCGGCTGGACCCATCACATCCCGCGGCTCATGGTGCTGGGCAGTCACGCCCTCCAGCGCGGCTGGGACCCGGCCGCCGTGACCGACTGGTTCCACCGCTGCTTCGTCGACGGCTACGACTGGGTGATGCTGCCGAACGTCGTCGGCATGTCCCAGTACGCCGACGGCGGGCGGATGACCACCAAGCCGTACACCTCGGGCGGGGCGTACCTGCACCGGATGAGCGACCTGTGCGGGCCCTGCGCCTACCGGCCGACGCGCCGGGTCGGTGAGGGGGCGTGTCCGTACACGGCCGGCTACTGGGCCTTCCTGCACCGGCACCGGAGCCGTTTCGCGGGCAACCCCCGGATGAGGCAGCCCGTGGCGGGCCTGGACCGGCTGACCGACCTGGACGAGCTGCTGCGGGAGGAGGCGGGACGGGACGACGGACCGCCCTGAGCGGCGGCGCCCGCGCGTGGGGCGCGGCACACCCGCGGGGTGCGGAGGCCGGGTGCGGGAGCGCACCGCGCGGGCACGGCGTCAGTCGCGCAGGTCCTGGAGCACCTCGCGGGCGGCCCGTGCCCCCGATGCCAGGGCGCCCTGGACGGACCCCGTGGCGCGGTGGTCGCCGCAGACGTACCGCCCGGGGGCCACGCGGGTCGTGCGGCTCAGCGGCTGCGGGGGCGTCATGGCGGGCAGTGCGTCGGGGACGGTCCGGACGGTCAGCAGGTCCCAGCCGGCCGGGTCGGCGCCGTACGCGTCCCCCGCGGCCTCGCGCACCGCGCGCTCCCGCCCGGTGTCGTCGCGCCCGAGGACCGAGGTGGCGATCAGGGCGTGGCCGGCGGGGGCGTAGCCGGGCACCACCTCGGACAGGACGCAGGTGTTGAGGAACCGGCGCCGGTCGTCGATCACGAGGGTCGGCTCGCGCAGCGGCGGGCGCGGTGCCACGTGGTAGTACGTCGTCACCGTGCGGCAGACGGGCACGTCCAGGCCGGGCAGCAGTGCGGCGGCCGGGCCCGGGCCGGTCGCGACCACCACCCGGCGCGCCGTCACCTCGGCGCCGTCGGCCGTCACGGCGCCCGTGCCGGTCAGGTGCCGCACGGCGGTCCCGAGGCGGACGGTGTCCTCGGGCAGCGCGGCCGCCAGGGCGCGGGGCACCGCGCCGATGCCGTCGGAGGGCAGGCACAGGGTGCCGCGGAGCATGCTGCGCCAGACGAGGTGGAAGACCCGGCCGGACGTCTCCAGCCGGTCCTCCAGGAACACCCCGGAGAGGAACGGGCGGAAGAAGGTCTCCACGAACGCGTCCGAGAAGCCCGCCGCGGCCAGCACGGACCGGGTGCTGCCGGCCTCACGGCGCTTCAGCAGCCGTACCGGGGTGAACATGTCCCCCGCCGACAGGACGCCGAGGGCGAGGAGGTCGCGCGGGCCGGCCAGGCGTCCCGGAAGCAGGTCGGGGAGGGCGCGGGGCCGACGGGTCGGGTCGGTGAAGCGCAGCATGCCCCGGTCGGTGCGCACGGCGATGCCGGGGGTGAACGGGCGCAGCCGCAGCTCCCGCAGGGTCAGCCGGCGCCGGAGCTGCGGGTAGGAGGTGTTGAGTACCTGGAAGCCGCGGTCGATGACGAACCCGTCGACGTGGTCGGAGCGCATGCGTCCGCCCACGCCGTCGGAGGCCTCGAGCACGCGGACGTCGAGCCCCGCCGCCAGCAGATCCCGGGCGCAGGCGAGCCCGGCGACACCCGCTCCGATCACGAGGACGTCCGAGGGATCCCTGTCCATGGTCACGTGGGCGCCTTTCGTCGTACGGCCGGTGGGGGCCACCGCCCGCCCGGGTACCCCCGTCGGGGCTTCCCGTTCCGGGTGGGACGTGGGTGCGGGAGAGGCGGATCGGCCGGGCGGGGGCGCGGCCGGGGCGCGGCCGGGGCGCGGATCGCCGGACCTCGACGCGGCCGGGAAGCGGCTGCGCCGGACGTCAGCCGGGCGCCGCGTCCGCGGTGGGCCGCCTGGGTGGCGGGGGTGGTCGGGGCCCGGCCCGGCCGGGTGGCTCCTCCGCACCGGCGCGCGGGCCGGGCGTCTCACCAGGTACGGCCCGCGCCCAGCAGCAGGTCTCGGACGCGTGCGATGTCCGGGTTCTCCAGCGCACCGGGCCGCTGGACGAGGAAGCCGGTGTTGATGGGCGGGTCGTCGGGCTCGTGCAGGGCGATGAGCGCCCCCGACGCCAGCTCCTCCTGGCACAGGTAGCGGGGCAGCACGGTGAATCCGGCGCCGGCGGCGACCGCGGCCAGCACTCCGCGCAGGTCGGGCACGGTCACCGCGGAGGGGCCGGACAGCCGCCGCCCGAAGACGTGCCGCCAGTACCGGCGCGCGATCGGGAGATCCTCCGCGTACGCGACCATGGGGACGGAGTGGAGCGCCGCGGGCAGCTCGGCGGCCGGCCGGTCCCCGATCCGCTCCGCCCACACGGGGGCCGCCACCAGTACGAACTCCTCGTCGGTCAGGGGTGACGAGGTCAGGGTGCGGCCGCGCGGGCGGATCGTGGAGATGACGAGGTCGTGGCGTCCGGCCCGCAGTTCGTCGAGCAGCGGGTCGGTCAGTCCGGTCGCCACGCGCAGCCGGACGCCGTCGGCGACGAGCGGCGCCAGGGCGGGCAGGACGCGGGTGCACAGCAGTTCGGCCGGGCCGGCGAGGTGCACGGGCCCGGGCCGGCCGGCCGCTGCCGGGTCCGGGCCGGCCACCGCGGCGAGTTCGTCGAGCGGGACGGCGATCCGGGCCGCCAACTGGTCGGCGACGGCCGTGGGGGCGACCCCGCGCGGGAGTCGCTCGAACAGTTCGCGCCCGGCCTGCCGCTCGAGCGCGCGCATCTGGGTCGTCACCGTCGGCTGGGACAGGCCGAGCAGATGGGCGGCGCCGGTGAACGTACCCGACCGGTAGACCGCCAGAAAGGTGCGCAGCAGGTTCAGGTCCAGGTGCTGGGGGTATTCCACTGTGCTGAGTATTCCCGGCCTGCCATTCGTTTTCCAATGCCGGACATTGGAAGACCCATTGGAGCCCTGCGCCTCGAACGGCTTACGTTCGACGACGTCGGCAGGCCGTTCCTCGCGCCGTGCGCGCCACGCCGCGAGACGGCGTCCTGGCGACGGTCGCCCCTTCCCCCTGGAACCTCGACCCCTTTCGGAGACACACCATGGCCACGATCCTTTTCGTGATGACCGGCGCCGACCACTGGACGCTGAACGACGGCACCCGGCACACGACCGGCTTCTGGGCCGAGGAGGCCGTCGCGCCCTACGAGGCGTTCCGGGCGGCGGGCCACCAGGTCGTCGTCGCCACGCCCGGCGGTGTCGTCCCGCCCGTCGACAAGGGCAGCCTGGCCGCCGAGGCCAACGGCGGCCAGGAGGGCGCCGACCGGATCGCCGCCGGGCTGGACACCATGACCGAACTGCGCCGCCCGGTCCGTCTGGAGGACGTCGACCTCGGCGACTACGCGGCCGTCTTCTACCCGGGGGGCCACGGCCCGATGGAGGACCTCGCCGTGGACGCCGCCTCCGGCAGGGTGCTGGTCGAGACCCTGGAGTCGGGCAAGCCGCTCGGGGTGGTCTGCCACGGCCCCGCCGCCCTGCTGGCCGCGGTGCGGGAGGACGGCTCCAACGCCTTCGCGGGCTACCGGGTCGCCGCCTTCACCAACGCCGAGGAATTCCAGGCAGGCCTGGGCCAGAAGGCCAGGTGGCTGCTCCAGGACCGGCTGACCGAGGCGGGTGTCGACGTACAGGTCGGCGAGCCGTGGGCGCCGAACGTGGTCGTCGACCGCAACCTGGTCACCGGCCAGAACCCGGCCTCCTCCGAGCCGCTCGCGGCCGAGCTGCTGAAGCAGCTGGGCTGACCGCGAGGAGGGGCGACACCGCGCACCGGGCGCACCGGGCGCACACGGAACGTCGGTGCCCCGGCGACGGGCCGGGGGTGCGTCGACTCCCCGGCGACAAACCGGGCTGAGGTGCGTCGACGCCTGACCGAGGGGCGGACAAGTACCGGCATCGACCCAGCGCCCGGCAGGCGTGTACAGCGCGCCGGCGCCCCGTCCCGGCAGGTGAGTACAGGCCATCGGCCGCTCCGCCGGGCGCCGGGCGGAGCGGGAAAAGGCGTCGGCGCCTCGCCGCCCGCCAAGCGAGCGCGGAGCATCACCCCCGGCTCAGCCGAGCGGGAACGGGGCGTCGGCCGCCGGTCCGCGCTCCTGCGCGGGGGCCAGCACCTCCAGGGCCTCGCGCAGCCCGGCGGGCCGGGGCATCCCGGGCGCCGAGCGCCCCGCCCAGCCGGGGCCGCCGAGGACGACCATGGGCCGGCGCCGGGCGCCGTGCGCGCCCCACCGCGTGTCGGCGACGTGGCGGGCGAGCGCCAGGCTCGCCATGGAGCGCGCCTGGGCCCACAGGACGACCGACGACGGCCCCAGGCGCCGGACCGCGGCCGTCAGCGCCTCCGCGGGCACGGCGGCGCCGAACATGCGGGTGCGCAGCCCCAGGTGGCTCAGGCCCGCGTTGAGCGCCTCCAGCGGCAGGGTGTGCTGCTCCCCGGGCACGCAGGCCAGCAGCACCGGCCCGGCGCCACCAGGCCCCCCGTCCCCGTTCCCGGGCGCGGGGGGCCTGGTGGCGCGTCGCAGGGTGGTGGAGACGTGCCAGGACAGCAGGTGCTCGACCTCGACGTACCGGTCGCCGGACGACGCCCACTTCCGCCCCACGGCGTGCAGCGTCGGCATCATCACCTCCTGCCAGGCGACGGTCAGCCCGTGCCGTTCGACGGCGTCGGCCAACTGGTCCTCGACGGCCGGCGCGTCGAGCCGTACGGCGGCGCGGGCCAGCCCCCGGCACTCCTGGCGCACGTCACCGCCGAAGGGCAGCGCACCGGCCGCGCGGGACCGGCCGCCACCGCCCGCCGCCGGACCGGCCGGTGCGCCGCCGCCCGCCGCGGCCCCGGCCGACGCGGTCCCAGCCGACGCGGTCCCAGCCGACGCGATTGCGACCGACGCGGTCCCGGCCGCGGCCAAGTCGACGGGTCCGGCCCCGCCCTCCGGTGCCGGCCCCGCCGCGCCCCCCTCCGGCACCGGCCCCGCCGCGACCCCTTCTTCCCGTGCCGCCCGCGCCCCTTCCCGCGCGGTCCGCGCCGCCTCGGCGGGCGGTACTCCCGCGGCCGTCAGCCGGCACATCGCCTCCAGTACGGCCACGTCCTGGGGCCGCCAGCGGCGGTGCCGGCCGTCGGCGCGGACGGCGGGGCCGATGCCGTAGCGGCGGTCCCAGGAGCGCAGCGTGGTGGGTGCCACGCCCAGGCGGCGCGCCAGGGCGCCGGTGGTCAGGCCGGCCTCCTCGGGGCTCGGGAACTCGCTCATGGCACGACGATACGACGCGGAATCGACGCACGTTGAGGCGCCGCCGCAGCGGCTCGCACGATGACGGCACCGGGACGCCCCGGACGAACGTCCGCACCGGCCCGGTGACAGGCCGCCAGACGTGAGGAGCCGTCGTCATGAGCCCGCCGACCATCGCCCCGGCCCCGCCCGCCCCCACGGCCGCGGCACGGGCCGTCGACCCGGACCACCTCCCCGACGAGGAACTGGCGCGCGGTCTCGTCGCGGGCGACGAGGCGTGCCTCGCCGCCGTCTACCGGCGCTGGTCCACCCTGGTGCACACGCTGGCCTGGCGTTCGCTGGGCGACGCGAAGGAGGCCGAGGACGTCACCCAGCAGGTGTTCATCGGCGTCTGGCGCGGTCGCGCGGGCTACCGGTCCGAGCGCGGCACGGTCGGCGGCTGGATCGTCGGCATCACCCGGCGCAAGATCGCCGACGCCCTCGCGGCCCGCACCCGCCGGGGGAACCTGGTCGCCTCGGCCGGTTCCGTCCTCGCCCTGACCGATCCCGGACGCGACCGCCCGGAGACGGTCGTGGACCGCGTCGTGCTGCGCAGCGAGCTCGCCAGACTGCCCGCGCCCCAGCGGCGGGTGCTGCGGCTGGCCTTCTACGGGGACCTGAGCCAGACCCAGATCGCGGCGCTCACCGGCTGGCCGCTGGGCACGGTCAAGAGCCACGCCCGGCGCGGCATGCACCAGCTGCGACGCCGCCTGGAGAGCGGGAACGAGACGTACGACTGACGTACACCTGCCCCGCGGCCGCCGACTCCCCGGCCGTCGGGCCACTCGGAGGCGTTTTCGACGCACGAACGCTGCGCCGGAAGACCCGGCACCCGGGTGAACTCCGCGTCCCGCGCATCCGAAGGGCTTCGGGCGCCGGAAGCCCTTCGCGCGGCAGCCCTTTCCCCTTCGGGCGCCGCGGGCGGGAGCGCGGCCCCGCTCCCCCCTCGCCCCTGGAGAGAGTCGGTGCTCTCCGGGGGCGAGCCCTTTGCGCGACACACGCGGCAGGCCCGGGCGCGCGCCCGCGTCGCGGCACCCGGCCCACCCCACCTGACCTCTACACATAAAGGGCAAATAAGCGCAGAATGAACCTGCGCGGCGCTTACCGCACACCGCACCAGACGCGGTCAGGCCTGCAAGTCGAAGGAGACGAGTCATGGCCAACGTCTCGCCCGCCAGAGGCGACATGTCGACTCACCCCGATGTATCCGAGATGCGCGCACGGTACGAACGCGTGCTCGGTGGTCGTGATGTGGCGCTCGTGGACGGACCGGTGTTCCTGCTCGGTCTGTACTGCGCCGTGTCCCCGTGGATACTGCACTACACCGCCAGCCAGCCCGCGCTCGTGGCGCACAACCTGATCGTCGGCACGGCGATCGGTCTGCTGGCGCTCGGATTCACCGCGGCTCCGGCCCGCATGTACGGCCTCAGCTGGGCCATGTGCGCGCTGGGCATCTGGATGATCATCGCCCCGTGGGTCGTCGGCGACAGCCCGGACGCGGGTGTCATCGTGAACAACATCGTCATCGGCGCCCTGGCCCTGGTCCTGGGGCTGATGTGCGCCGGTACGGCGGCGAGGAGCGTCCCGAAGCCCTGACCCGACCGGACGGAGAGCGAGCCGGCCGGTCCACGCGCGGGCCGGCCGGCTCGCTCGCTCCGACGTACGGCAGACGTACGGCAGACGTACGGCCCGCGTACGGGTGGGCGGCGCGGCCCGGAGCCCGCCGGTCAGGGCGCGTACACGTACGGCGTCGTCGTGCTCACGGCCGCGAAGCCGAGCCGCTCCAGGACGGGGCGGCTCAGGTCGGAGGCGTCGACCTGGAGGTACCGGTAGCCACGCTCCGCGGCGGCGCGGGCCCGGTGGGCGACGAGGGCCCGGTAGACGCCGCGGCCGCGCCAGCCCTCGACGGTCCCGCCGCCCCACAGCCCGGCGAACCCGGTGCCGGGCACCAGTTCCATCCGCGCCGAGCTCACCGGCTCGTCCCCGGCGACGGCGACGACGGCGACGACCGTGTCCGGGGCATCGCTCAGACAGGCCAGCAGATGCCGCCGCAGACGTGAGGCGTCGGCCCCGAACGCCCGCTCGTGCACCTCCGCCAGCAGGTCGACACCCGCCGGGTCGGTGACGGGCAGCACGCGGACCCCGTCGGGCGGTTCGGCACCGGACAGCAGGTCACGTGTCTCGCCGATCATCAGCGTCTCCTCTGGTCCGGGCCGGAACCCGGCGTCCGCGAGCCGGCGTCCGAGGTCCGCCGGGCCGTCGTGCCCGTAGAGCTTCCACTCGAACTCGCGGTCGATCCGCGAGAAGTACGCGATCTGCCCGGCGATCGCCGCATCGGCGTCGGCCGTCCCGAGCGAGGACCAGACGACGCCGTTCCAGCCCTGCGCGGAAGCCACCTGCCGGACTACGTTCCCGTGGCGTTCGATCCGGGCACCGGGGCCGTCGGGCCGTGCGCCCTCGCGCATGTCCCGGTCGTAGAGCGCGCGTACGGCGGCATGGTCCACGCGCCCACTCCAGCACCCCGGCACGGCCGCCTCAACCGGATTACGGGCGGACGCGGACGGACCGGCGGGGCCGCGCGCCGTCCTGGGCTGGTCGGCGAAGATCGGCACCCGATGGCCAGGAGGTCCGTGGACGATGGTGAAGGACGACGAACTCCCCTGTCTGCGACGCTGCGTCGAGCTCGCCGCCGAGGCGCTCGGATCCGGGGACGAGCCGTTCGGCTCGGTGCTGGTCGGCGCCGACGGCACGGTGCTCGCCGAGGACCGCAACCGGGTGGCGTCGGGCGACCGCACCCGCCACCCCGAGTTCGAGCTGGCCCGCTGGTCCGCGGCCCGGCTCTCGCCCGAGGAGCGGGCGGCGGCCACCGTCTACACCTCCGGGGAGCACTGCCCGATGTGCGCGGCGGCCCACGCCTGGGTGGGCCTCGGCCGCATCGTGTACGTCGCCTCCTCCGCGCAGCTCGCCGCCTGGCTCGCCGAGTGGGGCGTACCGGCTGCCCCGGTCAGGGCCCTGCCGGTCCAGGAGGTGGCGCCCGGGGTGACCGTGGAGGGGCCGGTCCCGGAGCTGGCGGAGGAGGTACGGGGGCTCCACCGGCGGTTCCACGGCGCCTGAGGGCGGGGGCGGGACGGTCGCCGCCCGCCCCGGAGCGGACCGGTGGACGCCCCTGGTGGAGGGGCGGGTCAGCGACGCGCGCCCGGCCGGTACCGGCGGTACAGCAGTGCTCCACCGAGGACCAGGGCCGCGCTGCCCGCAGCGGCGGGGACGGTGACGTCCGCCCCCGTCCGGGCGAGGGAGCCGCCGACCGCTTCGGGCACCTCGGGCGCCTGCGCCTGATGTGCCGGCGCCGGGGCCTGGGGCGCCGGGGCCGCCGGGACGGTCCTCGGGCCGGTCGGGCCCGGCCGGGACGCGGCGGGCGGCGTGTTCCGCGGCGGCTCCGCCGCCGGCCCGGCCGGGGGCGCGGGCTCCTCGCCCGAGGTGTTCACGGACTCGTTGCCGAACACCGGGTTGAGGATGCCGACCACGTCCACGCCGTTGCCACTGGCGTTGACGGGGAGGTCGACCGGCGACTGGACGCCGTTGCCGGCGACGACGCCCGGGGAGTGCGCCGTGCTGCTGGTCGCCGTCGCACCACCACCCGGCTTCGCGCCGTGGCCCGGCTTCACGCCGCCACCCGGCTTCGTACCGCCGCCCGGCTTCGTACCGCCGCCCGGTTTCGCGCCCGAGTGGCCGGAGCCCTCGTTGACGCAGGTGTTGCCCGCGGCGGGGTTCAGCAAGCCCACCACGTTCACGGTGTTCCCGCACAGATTCACCGGGAGGTGCACCGGCACCTGGACGGTGTTGCCGGCGATCACCCCCGGCGAGCCTGCCGCCGAGCCGTTCGCGGCGGAGTCGGCGAACGCGGGCATCGTCACGGCCATCGCGCCCGATGCGGCGGCGACGGCGATCACACCGTTTCGGGTAACCCGTCTCATGGGTCCCTGCCTTCCAGACATGTCGCGGGCGCTCGCCCGCACCCCGTAGAACGCGGACGAACCGTCCGAGTTATGCCTAATCGGTCTTTCACCCCATTGGGTGTCACCTCGTCGAACACACGACACCCTCCCCCGACGGCCCGCGCGGCGGGCGCGGGGTGGCCACCGCGCGGGCCTCCCGCCCGTCCGGAGGCGGCCCCCGCGGGGCCCGCCTATCGTGGGCGGGGGCGTCGGCGCACGGTCCGCCGTGGGGCGCCCCTGGAGGCACTGATGCTGGCCAAGCTGTCGAGGCGGCCCGTGCCGCGGCGCCGCGCGCTCGCCGTCACCGCCGCCGCCCTGACCCTGCTGGGCACGGGCCCGCCCACCGCGACCGCGGACACGGACGGTGACCGCCACCCCGGCCTGTCACGGTTCTACGACCAGAAGGTCGCCTGGACGACGTGCGAGGGCGAGGGCATGCCCGACGATCTGCAGTGCGGCAAGGTGACCGTCCCCCTGGACTACGCGCACCCGAAGGCCGGTTCCCTGGACCTGGCGCTCGCCCGCTACCGGGCCACCGGCGACAAGCGGGGCTCGGTGCTGCTGAACTTCGGCGGGCCGGGCGGCCCGGGCGTCGCCGAACTCGCTTACGGCGGCGGCAAGGAGTTCATGGGCCTCACCGACGGCTACGACGTGGTCTCCTTCGATCCCCGGGGCGTCGGCCGGTCCTCGCCGGTCAGCTGCGGGGAGGGCGAGGAGGACGCGCTCGCCGCCCTCGACAACACCCCGGCCGACGCCTCCGACCCGCGGGTGCTGCTGGAGCGGCTGAAGGACGCCGCCGCCGCGTGCGCCGAGCACTCCGGGCCCGTCCTGCCGCACATAGGCACCGTGAACGCGGCCCGGGACATGGACGTGATGCGGGCGGCACTCGGCGACGACAAGCTCAACTACCTGGGGTTCTCCTACGGCACCCGGCTCGGCGCGGTGTACGCCGCGGAGTTCCCCGACCGGGTGGGCCGGCTCGTGATGGACGGCGTGGACACGCTCACCGAGCCGCTCGCGGAGCAGGGCGTCGCGGGCGCGCGGGGCCAGCAGCGGGCGCTGGAGGAGTTCGTCGACTGGTGCGCCGACGACATCGCGTGCCCGTTCGGCCAGGACCCGCGCAGGGCCCGCGAGGAGGTCGTACGGGTCGTCCGCTCGCTGGACGAGGACCCGGTGGCGACCGATTTCGGCGACTGGTTCACCGGGCAGGACCTGGTGGGCGCCATCGGGCAGGGTCTGTACAGCAAGGAGCTGTGGCCGTCCCTGGAGCGGGCGCTGGCACAGCTCGTCGAGCACGGGGACACCAGCGGCGTCATGGCGTTCGCGACCGGCGGCCTGGGGCTGCCGTTCCGCGGCCCGGACGGCGGCGCCGGACCCACCGGGGACCTGGCGGGCACCGGAGACCTGAAGGGCGCCGGGAAGCCGGAGAACGCCGGCGAGCCGGCCGACGGGGAGGACGTCCCCCTCGACAACCTTCCGGCGGCGCTGATGGCGATCAACTGCGCGGACGACCCCGACCGCCCCACCGCCGCCCAGGTCACCGCCGACCTGAAGCGGCTGCGCGCCGTCTACGAGAAGGCGTCGCCGGTCTTCGGCCGGTACCGGCTCACCCAGGTCCTGATGTGCTACGGCCGCCCCAAGGGCACCGACTACATCCGCGACGAGGTCAAGGACCTCGACACGCCGAGGATGCTGCTCGTGGGGACGCGCGGCGACCCGGCGACGCCGTACCGCTGGACCGTGGAGACGGCGGAGCGCCTCGGGCCGTCGGCCGTGGTGCTGGACAACCGGGCCGAGGGACACACCGGGTACGGCTCGTCGAAGTGCGTCCACCGCAAGGTCGACGACTTCCTGCTGTACGGCTCCCTCCCGCCGAGCGGCAGCTCGTGCGGGGCGGACGAGGACGGCTGAGTGCTCCGGTACCTGCCGCTGCTGCTCGTCGCGGCCGGCGCGGCCGGGACGGCCACGGCCGCGGCCGTCCTGTCCGCGGGGTGGTGGTGGGCGGCCGGTCCGCTGCTGGCGCTGACCGGGCTGGGCTGCCGGGACCTGGCGCAGCGCCGGGACGCGGTGCTGCGCGGGCGGCCCCTGGCCGGGCGGCTGCGGCGGGGGCGGGCCGTCGTCCGGGAGCGCGCCCGGGAGGTGGACGTGGACGCGGACGGCCATGAGTTCCTGGTGCCGTCCCTGCGCCCGGTGGAGCCGCCCGAGGAGGCGCCGGCGGTGCGGGTGGGCGGGCCCGACTGCCGCCAGCCGTACGACATGGCGCTGCTGAACGTGTCCGCGATGAGCTTCGGGGCGCTGTCGCCCCGGGCGGTCCTCGCGCTCAACCGGGCAGCACGGCTGGGGCGGTTCGCGCAGGACACCGGTGAGGGCGGGCTGTCGGAGCACCACCTGCGCGGGGGCGGCGACCTGATCTGGGAGATCGGGACGGGGTACTTCGGCTGCCGGACCGGTGACGGGGGCTTCGACGGGCGGGAGTTCGCGGACAAGGCGGCGCTTCCGGAGGTGAAGTGCGTCTGCCTGAAGCTCTCCCAGGGCGCCGCGCCCGGGGGCGGCGGGGTCCTGCCGGGAGTGAAGGTGAGCGCCGGGGTCGCACGGGAGCGGGGGGTGCCGGTGGGCGAGGCGGTGGTGTCGCCGCCGTGCCACCGGGTGTTCTCGACCCCGCGGGAACTGGTGCTGTTCCTGGCGCGGCTGCGGGAGCTGGCGGGCGGCAAGCCGGTCGGGTTCAAGCTGTGCGTCGGCTCGCGCCGGGACGTCCTCGCGGTGTGCAGGGCGATGCTGGCGGAGGGCGTGGCGCCGGACTTCGTGGTGGTGGACGGGGCGGAGGGCGGGACGGGCGCGGCGCCGGCGGAGTCCGCCGGCCGGCTGGGCCTGCCGCTCACCGAGGGGCTGATCACGGTCCACAACGCGCTGGTCGGAGCCGGCCTCAGGGACCGGATCCGGATCGGGGCGAGCGGGCGGGTGGCCACCGGCCCGGACATCGTCCGGCGTCTCGTCCAGGGCGCCGACTACACCAACTCGGCCCGCGCGATGATGCTCGCCCTCGGCTGTGTCGAGGCCCGGCGCTGCCACACGGGCACGTGTCCGGCGGGCGTCACCACCCAGGACCCGCTGCGGGCGCGCGCCCTGCACGTGGGCGAGGGGTCCCTGCGGGTCCAGCGCTACCAGCGGGCCACGGTCCGCAGCGCCGTCCGCGTCATGGCGTCGATGGGCGTGCCGGACACGGCCGGCCTCACCCCCGCCCACCTGGTGCGGCGGACGGGACCGGCCGCGCTCCGGTCGTACGCGGAGCTGTACGAGTGGCTGGAGCCGGGCGAGCTCCTCGCCGGGCCGCCGACGTCGTGGGCGCGGGACTGGGAGGCGGCGGACCCGGACGCCTTCGGCCGGCCCGCACCCCTGCCCGCCTGATCCCCTTTTGCCCCGAATGCCCGTCACGCGAATCCGCCCTATCGTGCTGCTATGGAGCACGCACTCAGCCCAGCGACCCTCTCCGAACTGCGCCGTCCGCGCCCCTACCCCGCGGTGTCCGTGCTGACCCCGACGCATCGCCGTGAGCCGGACAACGCCCAGGACCGGGTGCGGCTGCGCAATGTCGTCGCCGAGGCCAAGAAGCAGTTGGAGGCCGATCCGTCGGTCACCCGGAACCGGCGCACCGATGTCGCCGGACAGCTCGACCGGGCCCTCGCCGAGGTCGACCTGACGCACGCCGAGGACGGCCTGGTGATCTTCGCCGCGCCGGGTGAGCACCAGGTGTGGTCCCTGGCCCGCCCCGTGCCCGAGCGGGTCGTCCTCTCCGACACGTTCCTCACCCGCAACCTGGTCTCCGCCCAGGCGGCCGAGCGGCCGTTCTGGGTGCTGTCGCTCTCCCCCGACCGCGTCACCCTGTGGAACGGCGGCGCCGACCGGGTCGCCGAGGTCCGCACCGGCGGCTTCCCGCTGGTGCGGAGCCGGGAGAACTTCGACGCCGAGCGCATGGAGCGCATCGGCGACCTGCCGAGCACCTACCGCGACGAGGACACCCGCCGCTTCCTGCGCGACGCCGACATCGCCATGGCCCGGCTGCTGCGCCAGGACCCGCGGCCGCTGTACCTGACCGGCGAGGAGGCCGCGCTCTCCCTCCTGGACGAGTCGGGGGGCGTCGCCCGGGAGGCGCTGCACGTGCGGCACGGCGGTCTCGCGCACGGCTCCGCCGAGGCCGTGTGGCAGGCCGTACGGCCGCTGCACGACGCGCAGGCCCGCCGGGACACCGCCGCGGTGGGCCGGGAGCTGGACGCGGCGCGCGGCCACCGCACCTTCGCGGCGGGCGTCGACGAGGTCTGGCGGAGCGCCCGGGAGGGCCGGGTCCGGCTGCTGGCGGTCGAGGAGAACTACCGCGTCACGGTCCGCGACGACGGGGACCACCTGGTCCCGGCGGGCGGCGGCGACCTGGACTCCCGCGAGGACATCGTCGACGAGATCGTCGAGCAGTGCCTGGAGACGGGCGCCGAGGTGCACTTCGTCCCGGACGGCGCCCTGGGCGACGCGCACGGCATCGCGGGGGTGCTGCGCTACTGAGGCGGCCCTCCCCCCACGTCCGAGGCGCCCCTCCCCGGCGACCCGGGCAGCCCTCCTCGGCGTTCTCCCCGGCGGCGTACGCTACGGCGTGATCACCGTCGGGGAGGGAGAACGCACGTGGGTGACCTGCTGGGCGTGGCGGTCCTGGGCGCCGGACACATGGGCGCCGACCATATACGCCGCCTCGACCAGGTGGTGAGTGGCGCCAGGGTCGCCGCGGTGGCCGACGCCGACTCCGCCCGCGCCGAGGAGGCCGTCGCCGGGATCGCGGGCGTCTTCACGCACACGGAGGTGGAGGCCGTTCTGGACGCCCCGGGCGTCGAGGCCGTCCTGATCGCCTCTCCCGGTCCCGCGCACGAGGAGGCGCTGCTCGCGGCCTTCGCCCGCGGTCTGCCGGTGCTGTGCGAGAAGCCCATGGTGCCGGACCCGGCCGGCGCGCTGCGTGTCCTGGAAGCGGAGGCGGGGCTGGGCCGGCGGCTGGCCCAGATCGGTTTCATGCGGCGTTACGACGCCGGGTACCGCAGGCTCAAGGCGCTGCTGGACGACGGGCGCCTGGGCCGGCCGCTGATGCTGCACTGCACCCACCGCAATGTCTCCTCCCCGCCCGGCTTCACCAGCGCCATGCTCATCGACAGCTCCGTGTCGCACGAGATCGACGCGGCCCGCTGGCTGCTGGGCCAGGAGCTGACGGCGGTCACGGTGCTGCGGCCGCGCCCCTCGTCCGGCGCCCCGGCGGGTCTGGCCGACCCGCAGTTCGTGCTCTTCGAGACCGACGGCGGCGCCCTGGTCGACGTGGAGGTCTTCGTCAACTCCGGCTTCGGCTACCAGGTGCGCTGCGAGGCGGTGTGCGAGGCGGGCAGCGCCCGCATCGGAGACGACCACGGCATGCTCGTGGCGGCGGGCGGCACGGCCGGCACGGACGTACCGCAGGACTACCTGGTCCGGTTCGTCGACGCCTACGACCGCGAGGTGCGGGCCTGGGTCGACGCCGTCCGGCGGGGCACGGTCACCGGTCCGAGCGCCTGGGACGGATACGCGGCCGCCGTGGTCGCCGAGGCCGGGGTCCGGGCGTCGGAGACGGGGACGCGCGTGAACGTCGGCCTCGCCCCGCGTCCGGCCCTGTACGGCTGACGGTCCAGGCCGGGCCCCCAGCGCCGGGGCCGGGCGGCCGCGAGCGTGTCAGACGTTGCCGAGGAGGGTTTCGAGCCCGCGGTCGACCGCGGCGCCGACGTCCTCGCGTCCCGCCGCGACCACGGCGTGGCTGCGCAGCAGGAACCGGCGCAGGGCGGCCGTGTCGAAGCGGAGGAGGGCCAGTCCGAGCGGCGAGTGCAGCTCCAGCACCGTCCCGGCCCGGCCGCACGGCCAGATCTGCACGTCACCGGTGCCGGCCGGCCCGTCCAGCCCCTCCTCCAGCAGCGCGCGCCCGAAGGTCCAGGTGACGGCCTCGTCCTTCAGGCACGCCTCGGGCGGGAAGTCGAGGTGCACGGCGAGCGGGTCGTCGGAGGAGTAGCGGAGGGTGACGGGCACCGGCAGTTCCCGCTCCTGCGAGGTGATGAGCTCGGCGCGGGCGGGCTGCTGGACGGTGACGGGGACGAAATCCATGGGCGGTCTCCGCGGCGGTTGAGAGGTCGGCCGGTCGGGCGTACTGCTTGTAGGACCCCGCAGGGGCGCTCCGCATTACGCGGAAGCGATGATGAATTGATGTGAGCTGCGTCACTCCCGGCCGCATCGGCTCCGCGAGGCCCCGCAGCATGGAACACACGACCGTCGAACACCCGGATGGACGCCCCCGCGCGACCCCAGAGGTCCCCCAAGTCGCTTACGCCACCTACGACTTGCACCAGAGATCCGGCTACCTCAACCGCACCGGGACATACGGCCGTGAAGACTGTGGCATATGCCAAGCGCATCACCGTATCGTGTCTTGCCGAATCACTTACACGGCGTCGCGGGCTGTGCGAGAGTCGTAACGGCCCCTTCCGTCACCCTTGGTCGTCCCGTCCCCCCGCATCGGAGTGCGTCATGCCGCCCCCTCTCTCTGCGGACCGCCCCGCCGCCCAGCCGCCGGGGCGCGGCCCGGTCGACGCGCTGATCACGCAGACGCGACGGCTCAGGGGCGAGGTCGACGCCGTACGGAGGGACACGCAGAGCGACGGAACCGGCCCGCGGGGGCGCTGGCAGCGCGCGCTCTACGACCTGGCGCTGCATCAGCTCAACGACCTCGACGCGCACTTGGCCGAACTGCGGGACGGCCCGCCCGCGGTGGAGGAGGCACCCGCGCCGTCCCCTCCCCGACGCGGCGCACCGCGCAGCCGGGTCGGCACCGCGGAGTGGAACCTGCTGACCGACGACGCCGTCTGGTCCCCGGAGCTGTACCGGCTCGTCGGCCGCGATCCGGCCACCCCCGCGCTCACCCTCGACGAACTGCCCTCGCTCGTCCGGGAGGAGGACCGCCCCCTGCTCACCACGATGGTCACCGGCTGCCTCGTCGACGCCCGGCCCATCGACGGCGAGTTCCGGATCGTCCGGCCGGACGGCGAGGTCCGGACCGTGCACATGATGGGCGAACCCGTACTCGACGCCGACGGCGGCACCGCCGCCATGTGGGCCGTGCTGCGGGACGTCGGCGAACTGCGCCGCGGCCAGCGGGCGGTGCGCGAGACCCGTGACTCGCTGCAACGGCACCGGCGGCAGGCGCAGACCGAGCGCCGGATCGCGGTCGAACCGGAGCAAGCCGCGCTGCCGCCCTGGCGCGGTTTTCTGCGGCTCGCGCACCAGGGTCCCCGCCGTCTCGACATCGCCGCCCACCACCTGCCCGCCCACGCCGGCTCGACCATCGGCGACGTCTGGTACGACGTGTTCGAACTCGCCGACGGGGAAACGCTGTTGAGCGTCGGCGACCTCACCGGCCAGGGCCCGGCCGTCGCTTCCACACTGGCGATGACGCTGGGCGCCCTGCGCGGCATGGCGATGGCGGGCACTCGCCCGGCTCAACTGATGACCCGGCTCAACCAGTTACTCGACGCGGGCGCCCAGCCCGCCCTAGCCGGCGCCGTCTGCTGCCGCTACCAGCCGCAGACCCGCACCCTCACCTGGGCGCGGGCCGGACACCCCGCCCCGCTGCTCCTGCGCGACGGGACGGGACGCCGGCTCGGCGCACCGGCCGGCGCCCTCCTCGGTGCCGCCCCCGGCACCGTCTACGGACAGTCCGAGGAGACCCTCGAGGAGGGCGACCTCCTGCTCCTGCACACCGTCGGCCTGGTACCCGGCGACGGCCACGGGACCGACGCGGACTCCCCGCTGCTGGACCTGGCCCCGCGCCTCGCGGCGACGCCCACCGCACAGGACTGCGTACGGATGGCCGTGGAGGAGTTCGGCACGAGGGACCGCCAGGACGACGCCTGTGTGCTCGTCGCCCGGGTGACGCCGTACGACGCGTGACGCACCGGGACCGCGGCGACGGCCGCATCGGCGCCCCCGTCGTCGGACCGGGCTCCGACGGGCCGGACCGGATCCCCTTGCCGGCGGCCTACGCCGGAGCGGCGCTACCGCCCCGCCCTCCCCTCGCCTTCGGCAGCGCCTGCCGGATCTCCTCGCGCAGCTCGCTGATCCTCGGGGAACCGGTGTACTCCGCGGTGAGCCGGTACATCTGACGCAGCCGGTCCCAGGTGCGACGGGAGGAGTTCGACCCCATCGACATCAGGGCCAGCCGGGCGTACCGGTCGGCCTGCTCGGGGTCGTCCGCGATGAAGCAGGCCGACGCCATGGACAGATGGTCGAAGATCTTCGACCGCTCCCGTCCGTCGACCCGCAGCGACAGCGCCTTCTCCGCGTAGTACTGGGCGTGCGCGGCCGCGCCCGGCTCGAACTCCGCCAGGGTGCGGTAGGCCAGGGCCTGCATGCCGTACAGGTCCTCGTCCTTGAAGGTCTGCATCCACGACGGTGTCCTGGCGTCGTCGCGGTCGGAGACGAACAGGTCCTCCGCCCGGCCGAGGGTGCGGCGCATGGCCTGGCCCTTGCCCATCGACGCCTGCGCCCAGGCCTCGACGGTGTGGAACATGGCCCGGGTGCGGGGCAGCACCTCGTCGCCGGAGCCGGACTGGGCGAGCTTCATCAGGTCGAGGGCCTCGTCGGGCCGGCCGAGGTGCACCATCTGCCGGGCCGCCCGGGAGAGCGCCTCGCCGGCCCGCGGCCGGTCACCGCCCTCTCTCGCGGCATGGGCGGCGATGACGAAGTACTTCTGGGCCGTGGGCTCCAGGCCGACGTCGTGCGACATCCAGCCCGCGAGGACGGCGAGGTTGGCGGCGACGCCCCACAAGCGCCGCTGGAGATGGGGTGGGTGACGGTAGGCGAGCATGCCGCCCACCTCGTTGAGCTGGCCCACCACGGCCTTGCGCTGGAGCCCGCCGCCACGGGCGGCGTCCCAGGCTCGGAACACCTCGACCGAGCGCTCCAGTTCGTCGACCTCCTCCGTCCCGATCGGGGCGGCCTCGTAGCGGTCGAACCCGGCGGGGTCGACGTGCGCGAGGGGGTGGTCGATGACAGGAGCGTCGGCGGAGAGGGTGGGGTCGGTGTGCAGCCAGTCGTACATGGCCGTGCTGAGTGCTGATCCCGCGGCGAGCGCGGCGCCCGCGCCCACCAAGCCGCGTCGGTTGAGCATGAGGTCCATTCCCGTGAATTCGGTGAGGACCGCGGCGGTCCGTTCGGGCGCCCACGGCACGCCGTCGGGATGATCCGCACTCCCGCCGCCCTGCCGTTTCCCCGCACGCCCGTGCCGTACCAGACCGAGGTCCTCGATGGTCACGACACGGCCGAGTCGCTCGGTGAACAGAGCCGCCAGCACCCGCGGCACCGGATCGCGCGGGATCTCTCCCGTGTCGATCCACCGCCGCACCCGCGAGGTGTCCGTCGCCAGCTGGGGATGGCCCATGGCCGCCGCCTGCCGGTTGACCAGCCTCGCGAGTTCGCCCTTGGACCAGCCGGCCAGGCCGAACAGGTCCGCGAGCCGGGTGTTGGGTTGTCCGCTCACGTAAGCCCCCAGGTTCTCGGCTGAGTTGACAGTAGCCCGGGGACAGTGCCGAGGGACTATTCGCCAGGGTTTCGCCAGGGTCCGCCAGATGGTGTGCCACCGGGCTACGGGTGTCAGGTAGGAACGCGCCACCCCGACCCGGTCGCCGGGAACATTCCCCAGGGTGCACCCGGGAGGCCGGGCCGGGCAGCGCTTTGACACAGCAGGCACACGAAGGGATCTGTCTCCCCCATGTACGCAGCATCGTCCTCCGTGTCCGCCCCGCCCCGGTCGCTGCTCCCCCGCCCGGGCGGCGGCGGCCCCTACCTCGACCCCGCGCGGTCGGCGGCCCCGGTGCTCGGCGCGGGCCGCGGCCGGCGTCCCGCGGGTCTCGGCGCACAACCGCTCAGCGGGAGACTCGACCTGTCCGGCCCCCAGGGCGCCCAGCTGCGCACGGCGATCGCGTCGGTGCACCGCATCTGCCCGGAGTTCGCCCCGGTGCAGGTGCTGCGCCGCAGCGGCCGCTCCGTGCTCCTGGTCGGTACGACGGGACGGAGCACGGCCGTCGCGAAGTGTTTACTGGACCACTCACCCGTCTGGGCCGAACGGATCCGCCACGAGATAGCCGCATACCGCACGTTCGTCCGGCACCGCCCCCCGGTGCGGGTGCCGCGACTGATCGCGGCGGACCCGGACAACTGCACGCTCGTCGTCGAACGGATGCCGGGACGGGCGGCGGCGCTCCTGCGGCACCCGGCGGAGCCACCGCCGCGCGCGGACATCAGGGCGGCGCTGGGCGCGATCTGCCGGCTCAACGCCTGGCGTCCGCCGGCGGGCACGTTCGACGCGCCGCTGGACTACGCGGCCCGGATCTCCCGCTACCACGAGCTGGGCCTGCTCACCGACCGGGACCTGGGCGACCTTCAGAAGCTGGTGCACGGCATCGCGGCGACCGCGGGCCGTCAGGGCATGGGCCAGTTCTGCCACGGCGACGCCCTCCTGTCGAACATCCTCGTGTCACCGGCCGGTCCAGTGCTGGTGGACTGGGAGCACGCGGGCTGGTACCTGCCGGGCTACGACCTGGCGACGCTGTGGTCGGTCCTCGGGGACGCGCCGGTGGCGCGCCGTCAGATCAGCCAGATCGCGCAGTCGGCGGGCCCGGCCTCGCGCGACGCGTTCCTGGTGAACCTGATGCTGGTCCTGACCCGGGAGATCCGCACCTACGAGACGGCCGTGCAGCGTTCGATGCACGACACGGCCCCGACGGCTCCGGGCACGGCCCATCCGGCGGTCGCGCAGTCCGGCGAGGAACAGCGGCTGCTGCTGCGGCGGCTGCACGACGACTGCCAGCTGGCCCGGCGGGCCGTACGGGCGGCTGTCGGCACCCGCTGAGGGGGGAAGGCCGCGGAGCGCCGGAGCGGCGGCGCCCCGCGGCCTTCGCATGTCCGGACCGGCCCCCGGGGCGCTCCCGGCGGGACGCCCTCACACCGGGCACCGCCGGGTGGTGGTACGCCCGCCCGCTCCACGCACTGCCGGATGGTGGTACGGCCGCCCGCTCCGCGCACTGCCGGGTGGTACGCCCGCCCGCTCCACGCACTGCCGGGTGGTACGGCCGCCTGGGTGACGCGCTCCGTCGAGGCTGCGGCCGTCCGGCGAGACCCTCACCCACAGGTGTACTCCACTGGCGGGCCGCAGGCCCGCGGGCCGCCGCCACGAAACTCGCCGAACCCCTGTTGACATGGGAAATCGTCTCCTGGTGGGCATCATTGACGGACCGTCGGCAACCGGGTACCACTGCCTCACGCCCGGCCCCGCACGCCCCGACCCGCTCGTTGGTCCCAGGAGGCCGCATTGCGAAGATCCGTCACCCACCCCCGACCAGAGCCCGGTTCCGCACGCGCCCGCGGAGCCACCGCCGCCGTGGCGTCGGCGGCCCTGCTGCTGCCGCTGCTCGGCGCGGCCTCCGGGTCCGCGGACGCGGCGGGCGCGTCCGCGACGCTGCTCCAGCGGGCGTTCAGCACCGCGGCCGCCGAGTACCACGTGCCGCAGAGCGTGCTGCTGGGCGTCTCCTACCTCCAGTCCCGCTGGGACGGGCACGCCGGGGCGCCGAGCGTGACCGGCGGCTACGGCCCCATGCACCTCACCGACGCCCGCACCGCCCTGGCCTCGGCCCCGCACCACAGCGAGGGCGCGGAGGACGCCCGCGGCGACGACGCCCGACCGCCGCTGCGCCCCGGGACAGCTCTCCCCGAGGACGCCGAGATCCCCTCGCGGCTGAAGACGCTCCTGCACGCGGCCGAGCTGACCGGTTCGAGCCTCGAGGAACTGCGCACGGACCCCGCGGCCAACGTGGCCGGCGGCGCCGCCCTGCTCGCCGCCGCCCAGCAGGATCTGGGCGAGCCGCTGAGCGCCGACCCGGCGGACTGGTACGGAGCGGTGGCGTACTTCTCGGGTGCCGACGACACCGCGACGGGCGCCGCCTACGCGAACGACGTGTACGAGGTGATCCGCACCGGCACGGAGCGCGTCACGGACGCCGGCCAGCGGGTCGCCCTGCCCGCGCAGCCGCGGGTGCGGCCGCACACCGCCCAGTTGCGGCACACCGGTCTGCGCACGGCGTCCGCCGCGGGCACCGAGTGCCCGAGCACCGTCTCCTGCGAGTGGATCCCGGCGCCCTACGAGCAGTTCGGCGACAACGACTACGGCAACCACGACGTGGGGGACCGTCCGGCGTCCCAGTCCGTCGAGTACATCGTCGTGCACGACACCGAGGGCGGCTGGGAGGGCGTCATCGACCTGGTCCAGGACCCGGCGTACGTGTCCTGGAACTACTCGCTGCGCTCCACCGACGGCCACATCGCGCAGCACGTGAAGGCCAAGGACGTGGCCTGGCACGCGGGCAACTGGTACGTCAACGCCAAGTCGATCGGCCTGGAGCACGAGGGCTTCCTCGCCTCCCCGGACTCCTGGTACACGGAGGCCATGTACCGGTCGTCGGCGCGCCTGGTGACGTACCTGGCCGCGAAGTACGGCGTCCCCCTGGACCGCCAGCACGTGCTGGGCCACGACAACGTGCCCGGCCCGACGACGGCGACCGTTGCGGGGATGCACACGGACCCCGGTCCGTACTGGGACTGGCGGCACTACTTCGAGCTGCTGGGACGCCCCTTCGGGGCCACGGCCGGCCAGAACGGCTCGCTGGTGACGATCCTGCCGGACTACACGGCCCACCAGCCGGTGTACACGGGCTGCGCCAGTCGGGGCGAGCCGTGCGCGGCGCACGGCTCCAGCGAGGTCCGGCTGTATTCCGACCACTCCGAGACCGCGCCCCTGATCGAGGACATCGGCCTGGGCACCACACCGGGCACGGGCGTGAACGACATCTCCTCGCGGGTGTCCACCGGCCAGCAGTACGCGGTGGCCGACCGGTGGGGGGACTGGACGGCGATCTGGTACCTCGGCCAGAAGGCCTGGTTCCGCAACCCGGCGAAGCAGCCGACGGCCGTGCCCGCCTCCGGCACGGTGGTCACCCCGAAGGACGGCGTGGACAGCGTCCCGGTCTACGGGCGGGCCTATCCGGAGGCGTCGGCCTATCCGGCGGGCGTCCCGGCGCAGGCGGTCTCCCCGCTGCCGTACCGGTTGCCGAAGGGCCAGAAGTACGTGGTCGGCGGCAAGGTGCCGGGCGAGTACTACTACGCGGTCACCTTCGCGGCCGACACGCACCGGGTGGTGGTCGGCAAGGACCTGTACTACGAGATCCAGTACGGCCACCGGGTCGCGTTCGTGCGGGCGGCGGACGTGCGGGTGTCGGCCTCCTGACCGGTCAGCCCTGCTGGAAGAGCTCCGCCGGGAGCGGTTTCAGCAGGGCGTACAGGTCGTCGGTGATGGGGCGGTCCCAGGCGGCGATGGTGACGAGGACGTTGTCGCTGCGGTCGAACTGGACGCAGGAGATGCGGCTCTCGGAGAGCTTGAGGCGGCGCACGATCAGCAGGTTGTCGCCCTGCATCACCGGCATGTCCTCGGTGCCGACGACGGTCACCTCCTCGTCGTTCTCCAGCGCCAGCAGCAGCTGGGCGACCTCGAAGGGCACCTGGCCCTCCGCGACCTCGCGGGCGGGGGAGCCCGCCGGGAGGTTGCCGATGATCATCGCGGGGCCGCGGCCGCCGAAGAGGTCGTAGCGCAGGAAGACGCCCTGGCAGGTGCCGTCGGGGGCGGGCAGCAGCCCGGCGCCGAGATTGCCGGGCCAGTCGCCCGGGTCCATGGCCAGTACGTCGAAGTCGGGCCCGGCGGGGGTGGCGCTGCGGCGGCGGAGGAACGACATGCGGCCATGGTACGTGGTGCCGTTCGGCGATGGGCGGGAGGTCACGGGGGCGGTGGGCCGCGGGACCGCCGTGCGCGGGCGGGTCGTACAGGGGACCTCCGCTGACGGTGTCCGTCCCTTCGTCCGTACCGCCGTGCGCGTTCCTCCCCGGTGGGTCAGCCCACGGTCTTGCGGTGGCGTTCGTGGTGGCGGGCCACGCGGGCGCGGTTGCCGCAGGACGGCTTGCACCACTCCTGGCGGGGGTGGTCCTTGAGGAAGTAGCGGACGCAGCGCGGGGCGTGGCAGGCACGCAGTCGCTGCCGGTCGGGGCCGGTCAGGAAGGAGATCGCGGCCTGGGCGAGGGCGGCCGTGAGATCGCCGCCGTCCGGCACGGGCCGCCGGTCGGCGACGGGGCCGGTGCCCTCGGTCCACCGCAGGACCGGGACGGTGGGGGTGCGGGCGGCGGCCGCGTTCAGGCGGCGCAGGGCCTCGGGCAGGGGCAGCAGGCGGGCCGCGTCGGCGGGGCTGGGCTCGGCGGGGCGGACGGCGTGGGCGAAGAGGGCGCGGACGGCGGCGCGCAGGGCGTGCACGGCGGCCAGGGCGGCCGCGTCGACGGTCCGTCCGGCGGTGTCCGGGAGGTCCTCGGCGTGGGCCGCCACCCAGGCGGTCAGTCCGGCGGGGTCGGCCAGGTCGTCGGCGACCCCGCCGTGACCGTCGCGCCGGATGGTCAGCGCCAGGTCGAGGGCGAGGCGGGTGTCGCCGTGGGTCGCGTCCTGCATGCGGCCGATGATAGGTCCACCGGCGTCCGTCGCCCCGGCGGTCACTCCTCCCCCGGCGCCGGGGGCACGACCGCGACCGGGCTCGCCGCGTGCAGCAGGACGGCGTGGGTGACGGAGCCCAGCATGCGGGCGGGGGCCAGCAGACGGCGGCGGTGGCGGCCGACGACGACCAGGTCGGCGGCGGCGGAGGCGGCTACGAACTGTCCGGCCGCGTCACCGGGGACCGGGTGGGGTTCGGCGCGCACTCCGGGGTGCCGTTCCCGGTGCGCGGTGAGGAAGCCCTCGACGAGGGTACGGGTCTCGTGCTCGACGGCCCCCTGCTCGACGACCGGCGCGATCAGTTCGCCGGGGGCGGCCCAGGTCTGCACGGGCCAGGGGTAGGCGGCGACCACCTGGAGGCGGGCGCCGCGCAGGGCGGCCTCGGTGAAGGCGAAGTCGAGGGTGGCGTCGTCGGGGCCGTCCGTCTTGAGGCCGACGACCACGCGGGGCCCCGGTTCGGGCGCGGGGTGCGGGCCGTCCGCCTCGCGTCCGGGCGGGGGCACGACCACGACCGGGCACTCGGCGTCCCGCGCGGCGGTGAGGCCGTTGGAGCCGAGGAGCAGCCGGGCGAAGCCGCCGCGACCCCGGGAGCCCAGGACGAGTAGTTCGGCCTCCGCGCCGAGTTCGGGCAGCAGGGCGCCCGGCGCGCCGTCCAGGCCGACGTACTCCAGGTCCGTGCCGTCCGCGGCGCCGGCCAGCCGGGCGCGGGCGTCGGCGAGGACCGGGTCCTCGTCCGGCGGCGGGGGCACCACCACGGGGGCGCCGGGCTGGGTCCAGAGGGCGTACTGGCGCACGTGCACGACGCGCAGCGGAGCCCCGCGCCCTCGGGCGGCCTCGAGGGCCCAGTCGAGAGCGCGCCAGCCGTTCTCGGAGCCGTCGACCGCCGCGACGACCGGCAGAGTGCTCATGGTCCTCACCTCCGGGACACGTCCTTCGTCCTGCTGGGGCCAGCCTGGCCCAGGTGGGGGCCCGGCCCGGGTCCCCGGGGTCGCGTGTCCGGAAAACGAGGGGGAACACCGCCGGTTCGGCCCGTTGCGGCGGGCCGGACCGGCGGGGGCTCAGGTCAGGTCGAACTCGCCCTCCCGGGCGCCGCAGACGAAGGCGCCCCACTCCGCGGGCGTGAAGATCAGGGAAGGGCTCTCCGGGCGGCCGCTGTTGCGCATCGCGACGAATCCCTCGACGAAGGCGATCTGGACATCCCCCCGGCCTCTGCTGCTGGACTGCCATTCGGCCCTGCTGAGGTCCAGCTCCGGCTTCTCCCAGCCCGCGAGCGGCTGCTGCTGGATGGTGCTCTCGGCCACGTCCGTGCTCCTCCCGGTTCGTCGTCCGCGGCCAGCCTAGCGATCGGCCACGGACGCGGACAGAGCACATGACGGGGACCTTGCGGCTGTCCGGGGAACCCGCGCCCACGAGCCGCGCGGGCCGGGAATTCGTGTCTCCCCCCTTGCCCGTCGTCCCGTGGTCCGGATCATTGACCTCGAGGCGGGCGACCGAATGATCGGTCGTCTGCGAGGGCAGCGGCGAAGGAGGCGTCCGTGACGGCTGCGAGGGATCTGCTGGACGACGGCGAACGGCTCGGCGCGGACGCGCTGCGCGCCCTGCAACAGGAGCGGCTGCGCGCCTCGTTGCGGCACGCGTACACCCGGGTCCCCTTCTACCGCGAGGCCTTCGACAAGGCGGGCGTCCACCCCGACGACTGCCGCGACCTGGCCGGCCTCGACGCCCTGACCGTGCGCGCCGAGGCCCGCCCCGGCGCCGGGGCGGAGGTCCGTCAGGCGGCCGCGCGGGCCGTCGTGGCGGCCGTGAAGGACGGCATCGGGGTGTCGGTCGGTGTGGAGATCGTCGAGCCGGAGTCCCTGGAGCGGTCGGTGGGGAAGATCAGGCGGATCGTGGACCTGCGGCCGCGGTGAGCCCGCCGTCCCGGGGCGGCGGGCGGCGGGCGGCTCCTCAGCCCAGCCGGTCCCGCAGCTCCCGCTTGAGGATCTTCCCGCTGGCGTTGCGCGGGAGCTCGTCCACGAACAGCACCCGCTTCGGCGCCTTGAAGGCGGGCAGCTTCGCGCGGGCGTGGGCGATGAGGTCGTCCTCCGTGACCTCGCCCTTGGGGACGACGACCGCGGTGACCGCCTCGATCCACTTCTCGTCGGGCAGGCCGACGACGGCCGCCTCGGCGACGGCCTCATGGGTGTAGAGGGCGTCCTCGACCTGGCGGGAGGCGACCAGCACGCCACCGGAGTTGATGACGTCCTTGACCCGGTCGACGACGGTGAAGTAGCCGTCGGCGTCGCGCACGGCGAGGTCGCCGGAGCGGAACCAGCCGTCCCGGAAGGCGTCGGCGGTCTCCTCGGGCTTGTTCCAGTAGCCCTCGCACAACTGGGGGGAGCGGTAGACGATCTCCCCGGGGGTGCCGTCGGGCACGTCCTCGCCGTTCTCGTCGACGACGCGGGCGTCCACGAAGAGGACCGTGCGGCCGCAGGAGTCCATGCGGCCCTGGTGCTCGTCGGGGGCGAGTACGGTGGCGAGCGGGCCGATCTCGCTCTGGCCGAAGCAGTTGTAGAAGGCGAGCTTCGGGAGGCGTTCGCGCAGGCGTTCCAGGACGGGGACCGGCATGATCGACGCCCCGTAGTACGCCTTGCGCAGTCCGTCGAGGTCGCGGGTGGCGAAGTCGGGGCGGTTGGCCAGGGAGATCCACACGGTCGGCGGAGCGAAGAGGCTGTCGACGCGGCCGGCCTCGATCAGGTCGAACAGCCGGTCGCCGTCCGGCGCGTCCAGGACGATGTTGGTGGCGCCGACGGCGAGGTACGGCAGCAGGAACACGTGCATCTGCGCCGAGTGGTACAGCGGCAGGGAGTGGGCGGGCCGGTCGCCGGCGCCGAGGTCGAGGGCGGTGATCGCGCTCAGGTACTCGTGCACCAGGGCGCGGTGGGTCATCATCGCGCCCTTGGGCAGGGCCGTGGTGCCCGAGGTGTACAGCAGCTGGACCAGGTCCTCGCCGCGCGGCTCGGGGCCGTCGTACGGCGGGGTGCCGGCCAGCCGGGAGAGGAGCGAGTCGTCGCTGTCGCGCAGCGGCAGGGTCCGTACGCCGTCGGGGAGCCGGTGCGTGAGGTCGGGGTCGGTGAGGACCAGGGCGCTGCCCGACTGGCCGACGACGTACGCGAGGTCGTCGCCGGTGAGGTTCTGGTTGACGGGGACGTGTACGAGGCCGGCGCGGGCGCAGGCGAGGAACGCGACGAGGTAGGCGTCGGAGTTGTGGCCGTAGGCGCCGACCCGGTCGCCGGGGGCGAGGCCGAGGCCGAGCAGGGCGGCCGCCGCGCGGGAGACGGCCTCGTCGAGTTCCTCGTAGGTCCAGGTGCGGTCGCGGTACTCGACCGCGACGCGTGCCGGGGTGCGTCGGGCGCTGCGCCGCAGCACCCCGTCGACCGTGCTGCCGTGTCCTGGCGTCATGACACAGGATCCTCGGGGGACGACGCGGGCGGGTCAAGCGGTCGGCGCGCACGTCCGGCGCCGGGGGATCAGGGTCCCGCGGCCGGCCGAGGGCGGTCCGTCGGCCGGCCGCGGGCTCCGCTGTCGTCGGCTACTGGTTGAAGACGGCCTTCTGCACCTCGTTGGGCCCGTCGAAGTGGTCCTGCTTCAGTCCGTCGAGGCGGCTGACGACCTTGTCGTCGGCCTTGTTCTGACGGGCACGCTCCACCAGGTGCTGCTTGTCCGTCGGGTAGTCCATGCCGCTGAGGGCCTTCTGCAGGTCGATGGGGCTCAGGTCCGCCATGACAGCCTCCCTGTCATCCGTGCGTTCGTGCGGTCTTTCCGTTGTGCCGGGGTACCCCTCCCCACGCGACGCATGCGGCTCGTCAGCCGTCCCCGCTCTCCAGTACCGCCATCGCCGCGTTGTGCCCCGGCACTCCGCTGACGCCTCCCCCGCGCACCGCGCCGGCCCCGCACAGCAGGACGTCGGCGTGCCGGGTCCCGACGCCCCAGCGGCCGGCGCTCTCGTCCGCGTAGGGCCAGGACAGGTCGCGGTGGAAGATGTGGCCGCCGGGCAGGCCGAGGTCGCGTTCCAGGTCGAGCGGGGTCCGCGCCTCGATGCAGGGGCGGCCGTCGGCGTCCGTGGCCAGGCAGTCGGCGAGGGGTTCGGCGAGGTGGGCGTCGAGCTGGGCGAGGGTGGCCTCCAGCAGCGTGTCGCGTACGGCGTCGTGGTCCCGGGCGAAGAGCCGGGCGGGCGTGTGCAGGCCGAACAGGGTCAGCGTCTGGCAGCCGCGTCGGGCGAGGTCCGGGCCGAGGATGCTCGGGTCGGTCAGGGAGTGGCAGTAGAGCTCGGACGGCGGGGCGGTGGGCGGCTCGCCGGCGGCGGCCCGGGCGTGGGCGCGGGCGAGTTGCTCGTAGCCCTCCGCGATGTGGAAGGTCCCGGCGAAGGCCTCGCGCGGGTCGACGGAGGCGTCCCGCAGCCGGGGCAGCCGCTCGAGCAGCATGTTCACCTTGAGCTGGGCGCCCTCGGCGGGGGCGGGCGGCTCGTCGCCGGCGAGGGCGGCGAGCGCCTGCGGGGAGGCGTTCACCAGGACGTGCCGGGCGGCGGCGACGCCCTCGCCGTCGGCGGTGCGCCAGGTGACCTCGGCGCCGCGGCCGTCCGTGGCGATCCGTACGGCCTCGTGGCCGGTGGCGAGGACGGCGCCCGCGTCCCGGGCTGCCGCGGCGAGGGCGTCGGTGAGGGCGCCCATGCCGCCGACGGGCACGTCCCAGGCGCCGGTGCCGCCCCCGATGACGTGGTAGAGGAAGCAGCGGTTCTGCTTCAGGGAGGTGTCGTGGGCGTCGGCGAAGGTGCCGATGAGGGCGTCGGTCAGGACCACGCCGCGCACCAGGTCGTCCGCGAAGTGCTCTTCGATCGTGAGGCCCAGGGGCTCCTCGAAGAGGGCCCGCCAGGCGTCCTCGTCGTCGACGCGGCGGCGCAGTTCCTCGCGGGTGGGCAGCGGCTCGGTGAGCGTCGGGAAGACGCTCCGGGCGACGCGTCCGGTCATGCCGTAGAAGCGCTGCCAGGCCGCGTACTCCCGCTCCCCGCCGGTCAGCCGGGCGAACGCCTCCCGGGTGCGCTCCTCGCCCCCGCCCACGAGCAGGCCGGTCGGCCGCCCGCCGCGCTCCACGGGGGTGTACGACGAGATGGTGCGCCCCTGGACGCGGAACCGCAGGCCCAGGTCCCGCACGATCTTCCGCGGAAGCAGGCTGACCAGGTAGGAGTAGCGCGACAGCCGGGCGTCCACCCCGGCGAACGGGCGGGTGGAGACGGCCGCGCCCCCGGTGTGGTCCAGCCGCTCCAGCACCAGCACGGACCGCCCGGCCCGGGCCAGGTAGGCGGCGGCGACCAGCCCGTTGTGGCCGCCGCCGACGATCACGGCGTCGTAGGCGCGGTGCCCTGGGCGTTCCGGTCCCTCGTGTGCAGGCATGCCTCTTCGTAACACACTGCTGGTGGAACGGGCGGCGAACTCCTCGCCCGTCCTTCCGTGGTACGCGGTGTCGGCTGCCATACGCATCAGGACGGCCTCAAGTACGGTCGGGGATCCGGGAATTCGTCCCGGCGCTCACGTGTACGGAACGAAGGGCACCGCATGGACACCGAGCCTCGCCACACCTCCGCGCTCCTGGTCGACCGGCGTGGCCGGTACCTGCTCCATCTGCGCGACGCGCACAAACCCATCTGCGATCCGGGCGCCTGGTCCCTGCCCGGCGGGGCGCGGGAGGGGGACGAGACGCCGGAGGAGGGCGTCGCGCGGGAACTGCTGGAGGAGACCGGGCTCGTTCTGGACGGGCTGACCCGCTTCACCGTCATCGACGACATGACGGTCTTCCTCGGCCGTTGGGACGGCGATCCGTCCCGGCTGCCGGTCGGCGAGGGCATCATGTTCGCCTTCTTCGACGCCGCGACCACCGCCCAGCTGACGATGGCGCCGTGGGCGGCGGAGGTCCTCGCCCGCCATCAGGCCGACGGGAGAATCCCCCCGCCCCGGCGCCACGCGCAGCGGGAAGCCGTCGCGAACGTCGTCGGCGTGCACCTGTACCTGGAGCGCGACGGGAAGGTCCTCCTCGGGTTGCGCCACCCCGACTCGCCCTTCGCGCCCCTGCACCACCACTTCCTGGCCGGCCACTGCGAGCAGGAGTCCGCCGTGGCCTGTCTGATCCGGGAGGCCAAGGAGGAGGCCGGACTGGTGATCGAGGCCGCGGACGTCGAGTTGGCCCACGTCGTGCACGTCGTCGACACGCCCGGCACCCGGCCGCGCCTCCAGCTGGTGTTCCGGGCCCGGCGGTGGGCGGGTGAACCCCGGCTGCTGGAGCCGGACAAGTGCCTCGCCTGGGAGTGGTGGCCGCTGGACGCCCTGCCGGACCCGCTGGTCGGCTACACACGGACCGCCCTGGACGGCATCCGGGCCGGGCGGCTCTACTCGGAACGGGGCTGGGGCCGGGACTGAGACGGGCCGGACGGGCTCGCATCCCCTCCCGGGTCGCCCCGGACCGCGAGGGCGGCCCGCCGGACCGGCGCATCAGCCGATCAGCCGATCAGCCGATCAGCCAAGCGTGAGCGGCAGATCAGCGATCAGTGATCAGTGATCACTGATCAACTGAGCGTTGCCATGAAGTCCGTGCAGGCCTGGGCGCAGGCGCGGCACGCGGCCGCGCTCCGCTCGGCGCCGGGCTGCCGGTCGAAGACGTGCGCGCACTCCAGGCAGACCGTGCGGCACCACTCCAGCTGGACGCGGATGCCGCTCTCGTCCGTCCGGTTGTCCTCGGACAGCATGCGGCAGGTCGCGTCGCACACCTCCGCGCACATGATGCCCTTGCGGCGTATGAGGTCCTGCAGTTCCGTCCCGTCCGGATCCACGAGGCTCGCGCGCTGCGCGCAGGCACGGGCACACTCGGTGCACGCCTGGGCGCAGGCGAAGCGGTCCTCCAGGAACCGGAAGAGTTCCTGTTGGGATGTCGTCGAAGTCACACCGTGCGGGTTGCCGCGCCGGCCGGACCCAAACCTGCCGGGGCGGCGCGCTCGTCGGCTTCCGTGAGCACCGGGAGCGCAGTGGGCCACGGATACGGAGCAGTGGGCCACGGATACGGATACGGATGCGCGCACGCGTGGAGCCGGGCGGACCGCCAGGGGAGTGTCGAAAAATAAGTCCTTGGTCTTGGCGTGGTCATGAGCTCGCGAGATCGCGCCCGGCGATCGCGGCAAGTTGTTGGGCCGTGG
>NZ_JBHWKO010000036.1:59352-89561 GCF_042731035.1 Streptomyces sp. NPDC059895 | reverse complement strand
GCCCCGCCCCGGTGGCCTTCCACCGGGGCGGGGCCGCCGTCCGCACGCTCCGCCGGCCCGCGCGGGTCAGCAGTACCGCCGCTCGGCCCGGGCGTACCCGGAGCTGTAGCCGTCGGCGTAGCCGCGGGTGTAGTCGTCGTTGCTGAAGCCGTACTTCTTCGCCTTCTCGCGTCGGCAGTCGTCCCTGGCGTCCGCGTACCCGTCACGGAAACCGTCCCTGAAGCCCCGTCGGTAGTCGCGTGGGCTGTCCACCACCGTGGACACGCCGGCGTGAGGTGTGCTCGGCGTTGCCGCCGATGCCTGCTGGAGGGTGACAGGGGTGAGGACCACGCCGACGGCGAGGAGGAGGGCACCGAGGGCGGTGGCCCGCTTTCCGCTGTGTGCACGCATGACTGTCCCCTTTCGGGGCGTGGGTCAATTGGTCACATTCCACTCTATTCACCCGAACGAGTGCCGCAACTCGCCATGTTCAATGGCGAATTATCGAGGTGCCGTTCTCCGTCGCGCGCCTACGCCGGCGGGACCTCGTACGGCAGCAGCTCGGGGCGCTTGGGGGGCAGGCCGTCGCCGGACGAGCGGCCGGTGAGCCGGCGGCCTATCCACGGCAGCAGGTGCCGCCGGGCGAACCGGGCGTCCGCCACGCGCCGCGTGAGCCAGCCCGGCGGCAGCGTCGCGGGCATCGGCGTGTGCCAGCCGGTGTCCTCGGCATCGTGGCCGAGGGCCTGCCAGACCGCCTCGGCGACCCGGCGGTGGCCCTCGGCCGTCAGGTGCAGCCGGTCCACGTCCCACATCCGCGGGTCGCCGAGGGAGGGGGCGCCGTACAGGTCGACGACCAGGGCGTCGTGGCGGGCTGCGAGACCGTCGACGCAGGCGAACAGCTCCTCCATACGCGGCCTGAACCGCTCCAGGACCGGTCCCTGCCGGCCGGGGCTGCGCATCAGCACCAGCCGCTTGCACGACGGGGCCAGCCGCTCCACGGCCTCCGTCAGCAGGCCCGTGACCCGGCCCATGTCGCACTTCGGGCGCAGGGTGTCGTTCAGGCCGCCGACCAGGGTGATCACATCGGCGCCCATCGCGGCGGCCACGTCCACCTGCTCCGCGACGATCTGGCCGATCAGCTTGCCGCGCACCGCGAGGTTGGCGTACCGGAAGCCGGGCGTGCGGGCCGCCATCCGGCCCGCCAGGAGGTCCGCCCAGCCGCGGTAGGTGCCGTCGGGCAGCCGGTCCGACATGCCCTCGGTGAACGAGTCGCCGACCGCGACCAGGCTGGAGTACGGGGGTGTGGTGTTCGTCTGCATGGCGTCAGCGATGGTATCCCGCCGGGCATACCCAGCGGTCGGTCACCCCTGCCGCGCCCGCTCACCCCTGCCGCCCGCGCCCGCTCACCCCTGCCGCCCGCGCCCGCTCACCTCCGCCGCCCGCGCCCGCTCAGGCCCGCTGCCCGAACAGCTCGCGCAGCACGTCCTCCATGGTCACCAGCCCGGCGAGCCGCCCGTCGGCGCCGATCACGGCCGCCACATGCGTACGGCTGCCCCGCATGGCGGTGAGGACGTCGTCCAGGGGCGTCGTCTCCCGCACGCGCGCGATGGGACGCAGGTCCCGCAGCCGGAACGCCTCGTCCCGGGGCGAGGCGTCGAGGGCGTCCTTCACGTGCAGGTACCCGACGATCCGGCGGCCCTCGTCGACGACGGGGAAGCGGGAGAACCCCGACTCGCCCGCGAGCCGCTCCAACTCGTCCGGGGTGACGCCCACGCGCGCGTAGACGACCCGTTCCAGCGGTAC
This sequence comes from Streptomyces sp. NPDC059895, assembly GCF_042731035.1. Classification (NCBI taxonomy): domain Bacteria; kingdom Bacillati; phylum Actinomycetota; class Actinomycetes; order Kitasatosporales; family Streptomycetaceae; genus Streptomyces; species Streptomyces sp. NPDC059895. Next base: position 87,779 of record NZ_JBHWKO010000036.1, on the reverse strand, counting down.
GACGACGTCCCGCACCGGGCGCCGGCCCAGCTCCAGGGCGTCGTGCAGACGCTCCTGGGCGCGGTCGTCGAGGAGGCCGGCCTCTCCCGCGTCCTTGACGATCTGCGCCAGTTCCGCGTCCGAGAACGTGGCCGTGACCTCGTTCTTGACCTCGATCCGCAGCAGCTTCAGCAGCGCGTTCGCGAAGGCGTTGATCGCGAAGATCACCGGACGCAGCGCCCGGGAGAGCGCGACCAGCGGCGGGCCGAGCAGCAGCGCGCTGCGCACCGGCTCGGCGAGCGCGATGTTCTTCGGCACCATCTCGCCCAGCAGCATGTGCAGGTACGTGGCCAGGGTCAGCGCGATCACGAAGGACACCGCGTGGCCGGCCCCCTCGGGCACGCCGACCGCGTGGAACGCCGGCTCCAGCAGGTGCTCGATCGCCGGTTCGGCGACCACACCGAGGACCAGGGTGCACAGCGTGATGCCGAGCTGGGCGGCCGCCATCAGCGCGGACACGTGCTCCAGGCCCCACAGCACGCTCCGGGCGCGCCGGTCGCCCCGCTCGGCGTACGGCTCGATCTGCGAGCGGCGGACGGAGATCAGCGCGAACTCCGCGCCGACGAAGAAGGCGTTGACGACCAGGGTCGCCAGGCCGATCAGCAACTGGACGGCGGTCACCGGCCGACCTCCTGTTCGGACGGGTCGTCGAGCGGCGCGTGCAGCAGCACCCGCGCGGCCCGGTGGCCGGACGCGTCGACCACGTCCATGCGCCAGCGGGCGACCTCGACGCGGTCACCGACGGACGGGATGCGGCCCAGCTCGGTGGCGACCAGGCCGGCGAGCGTCTCGTAGGGGCCCTCCGGGACGTGCAGGCCCACGCGCGCGAGCTGGTCGGTGCGGGCGGCGCCGTCGGCCGTGTACAGGGCGCGGCCGGTGTCGTCCGTGCCCGCGGGGGCGAGGTCGGGCGTCTCGTGCGGGTCGTGCTCGTCACGCACCTCGCCGACGACCTCCTCGACGATGTCCTCCAGGGTCGCGACCCCGGCCGTTCCGCCGTACTCGTCGATGATCACGGCCATCGTCCGCTTCCCGGACAGCCGGTCCAGGAGACGGTCCACGGTGAGGCTCTCGGGCACCAGCAGCGGTTCGCGCATGATCTCGGCGACGGCCACGCGGGTACGGCGCTCGGCGGGCATCGCCAGGACGTCCTTGATGTGGGCGGTACCGACCACTCGGTCCAGGTTGCCCCGGTAGACGGGGAAGCGGGACAGACCGGTGGCCCGGGTCGCGTTCGCGACGTCCTCGCAGGTCGCCTGGGCTTCCAGGGCGACGACCTGGACGCGCGGTGTCATCACGTTCTCCGCGGTCAGGTCGGCCAGGTTCAGGGTGCGCACGAACAGCTCCGCGGTGTCCGCCTCCAGCGCGCCCTGCTTGGCGGAGTGCCGGGCCAGCGCGGCCAGCTCCTGGGGGCTGCGGGCGGAGGCCAGCTCCTCGGCGGGCTCCAGGCCGAACCGGCGCACCACCCGGTTCGCGGTGTTGTTCAGATGCGTGATGAAGGGGCGGAAGGCGGCGCTGAACCAGCGCTGCGCGTTGCCCACCCGCTTGGCCACGGCCAGCGGGGAGGAGATCGCCCAGTTCTTCGGGACGAGCTCGCCGACGACCATCAGGAACACCGTCGACAGGGCTGTGCCCAGCACCAGCGCGACCGAGCTCGCCGCGGTGGCGGACAGGCCGGCCGACTCCAGCGGGCCGGAGATCAGCGCGGCGATCGACGGCTCGGCGAGCATGCCGACGACCAGGTTGGTGACGGTGATGCCGAGCTGGGCGCCGGACAGCTGGAACGTGAGGTTGCGCACGGCCTTCAGGGCGCCGGCCGCGCCGGTCTCGCCCCGCTCGACGGCCCGCTCCAGCTCGCCGCGCTCCACGGTCGTCAGCGAGAACTCGGCCGCGACGAAGGCGCCGCACGCGAGCGACAGCAGGATCGCCACCAGCAGCAGGAGGACTTCCGTCATCGTGTCACCTCCGTCCCATGGTCGGACAGGGCAGGGAGGATCGCGCGATGTCGCGTACTGGGAGGCTCGCCCATGGGCGGACGCTCACACCTTTCAGGACGGGTTGGGGGAACCGTACGAGCCGCACGGTCCCCCAAGTGTAAAGGATCGGCAAAACGGCGGGCGGGCGGGTGGGCGGGGTCAGCCGGTGAGCGGCTTGACCCAGCGCCGCCAGCGCTCCTCGGGCGTGTACCCCGCCGCCCGCCACGCATGGTGCGCTGTCTCGTTCCGCGTCAGCACCATCGCGTCGCCGCGCCGCCCGCCCAGCCGGACGAACCGCTCCTCCGCGGCGGCCAGCAGCGCCGAGCCGATCCCCTGGCGGCGGTGGCGCGGATGCACCGCCAGCCGGTACAGGTGGCAGCGCCATCCGTCGAACCCGGCGATCACCGTGCCGGCCAGCTCCCCGTCCCGCTCGGCCAGGAGGAGCGCTTCGGGGTCGCGGGCGACCAGCCGCTCCACGCCCTCCCGGTCGTCACTGATGCTCGTGCCCTCGGCGGCGGTCTTCCAGAAGGCGAGCACGGCGTCGAGGTCGTCGGGCGTCGCGGCCCGTAGCCGTAGATCAGACATGCGGATGATCACACCATGGGCTGCGGGCCGGGAGGCGGAATATCGGCATCCGGACGGTCACCGCCCCCGCAGCTCCGCGATCACCGGCGCGAACGCCTCCACGTACGGCTCCAGCACCGTCAGGTACGAGAACCCGTAGCGCTCGCGCTGGGCGAGCACCTGCGCGACGATCTCCCGCAGCGTGCCGATCAACAGGACGGGCAGCTCCAGCGCCTCTTCTTCCGTCAGGTGCGGCGCCAGCTCCAGGAGGGGCCGGACGGCCGCCTCGCGGTCCTCGGTGACGATCACCCTCTGGACGAGCAGGTTGAGTTCCGCCGGTTCCGCGCGCCCGCGCGCCAGCTCCCGGTAGCGCGCCACGCGCTCGTCGAGAGCGCCGGCCGTGATCGGCGTCAGCCCGGTCGGGCTCTGCGCCGACGGCCGCGCGCCGGTGAAGGCCGCGATGTCGGCGTGCTCGGCGGTGAGCTCCAGCATCCGGTTCCCGTTCGCGCCGATCAGCAGGGGAACCGTGGACCCCGGTGACCGGTCCAGCTCCTCGACCGCACGCCGCAGACGGTCCACCCGTTCGCCGGGCGACCCCCACGGCAGCCCCGCCGCCTCGTGCTCCGCCCGGACGTACCCGGTGCCCAGCCCGAGTTCCAGGCGCCCGCCGGTCAGCGCGTCCGTCGTCGCCACCTCACGCGCGAGCAGCGCCGGGTTCCAGAACCCGGCGTTGAGCACGAACGTGCCCAGGCGCGGCCGCTCGGTCGCCGCGGCCGCCGCGACCAGGGCGGGGAACGGCGCCGGCATGCCCAGATGGTCCGGGACCAGCAGCACGTCGTAGCCGAGTTCCTCGACCCGGCGGCACTTGGCGCGCCACTCCTCGGCGGGCGCGGGGTCGATCAGACTCGCTCCGAAGCGGAACGGGCGCGCCATGGACTCTCCTCCGGTCGGTGCGGTGCGGGCTTCCACTGTGCTGCGTCGTGCGTGGGCTTCCACTGTGCTGCGTCGTGCGTGGGCTTCCGCCGTGCTGCTGTCGTGCGTGGGCTTCCGCCGTGCTGCTGTCGTGCGCGGGGACCCGCCGTGCTGCTGTCGTGCGCGGGCTCCGTGGTACTGCCGGCGTGCTGCCGTCGCGCCGCCGTCATGTGCGCGCTTCCGCCGTGCTGCCGTCGTGCGCGGGCTTTCGCCCCGCTGCCGTCACTCGTGTGCCGTCACTCGTGCGCGACGGCCGCCAGCACGTTCATCCGGGAGGCGCGCAACGCCGGCAGCAGCGCCGCCACGATCCCTGTCACCGCCGAGCCGACGACGACCACGACGATCGTGCCCCACGGGATCGCCAGCTCCTTCATGCCCTCCAGAGCCAGCACCCGCTGTGCGCACACGCCCCACACCAGACCCAGCGCGAGCCCGAGGACGGCGCCGAACACCGCGATCACCACCGCCTCCAGCCGGATCATCCGGCGCACCTGCCGCCGCGCCAGCCCGATGGCCCGCAGCAGCCCGATCTCCCGGGTCCGCTCCACCACCGACAGCGCCAAGGTGTTGACCACCCCGAGCACCGCGATGACGATCGCGAGCCCCAGCAGCGCGTACACCAGGTACAGCAGCACGGCGATCTGGCCGTGGACGAGCTCCTTGTAGTCGGCCTGGTCACGCACCTGTACCTGCGGATACGGTTCCAGCGCCCGCTCCAGCCGGGGCCGCAGCTCGTCGGCGTCGGTGCCGGGGGCGGCGTTCAGGTACAGCGCCGAGTCCTGGCCCCCGGGCACGTACTCCTCGACGGTCGAGGCGTTGAGGAACAGCCCGCCCCGCATGCCGAAGCCCTCGGTGTCCTGGTCGGTGAGCGCGCCCACCCTCAGTGTGACGGTCCGGCCGCCGGGGAACCGCACCGGCAGCACGCTGCCGATCCGCACGCCGTGCTCCCCGGCGAAGTCCGCGTCCATGCCGATCGCGCCGTCGGCCAGCGCGGCCGCCGAGTCACCCCGCGCGTACCGCACCCGGGCGACCTCGTCGACCCGGTCGTCGTACCCGGCGGCCGTCGTCTCGATCCGCTCGCCGTCGGGCAGCCGCACGGCGACCGGCGCGAACCGCTGCCGTACGACGACCCCGACGCCGTCCGTGGCGCGGACGCGGTCGGTCACCTCCCGCGGGAACGGTGTGAAGCCGGCGTCCTGGACGACGAAGTCGGCGCCGAGCGTCTTGTCGATCTGCCGGTCGAAGGACGCCGACAACGAGGCGCTCGCCACCGACATGCCGCCCACCAGGGCGAGGCCCACCATGAGGGCGGCGGCGGTCGCGCCGGTGCGGCGCGGGTTGCGCAGGGCGTTGCGCCGGCTCATCAGACCGACCGGGCCGAACAGGGCGGGCAGGCCCGCGCCGAGCACCCGGATCACCGGACGCACCAGCAGCGGGCCGGCCACGACGGTGGCGACGAGCGTGAGGACCACGCCCAGCCCCAGCAGCGAGGCCGCCGTCGCCGTGCGGGACGCGGTCACGCAGCCCACCAGCGCGGCGGCACCGAGCCCGCCGACGACCGCCCCGGCCACCGCGCGCACCCTCAGCGGCCGTCCCACACCGGCGACCTCCGCGTCCGCGAGGGCCGCCATGGGCGACACGGCCGCCGCCCGCCGGGCCGGGAGGTAGGCGGCCACGAAGGTGACGCCGACGCCGACGGCGTACGCCGACACCGGGGTCGCCCAGCCGACGACCATCTCCGTGGTCTTCAGGTTCATGCCGAGCGCGCTCATCAGCCGGATCAGACCGGCCGCCAGGCCGATGCCGGCCGCGAGGCCCAGTGTCGAGCCGGCCAGGCCCAGCAGCACCGCCTCGGTGAGCACCGAGCGCCGGACCTGACGGCGGTCCGCGCCCAGCGCGCGGAGCAGACCCAGCTCACGGGTCCGCTGGGCGACCAGCATCGCGAACGTGTTGACGATCAGGAACACACCCACCAGCACGGCGATCCCGGCGAATCCGAGCATCACGTACTTGATGACGTCGAGGAACCCGCCCAGTTCCTCCGTCGCCGACTTCGCCTGCTCGTCGGCCGTCTGCACGGCGTAGGGGCCGGAGCCGACCGCGGCGGCGACGCGGCGCTTCAGCTCGGCGTCGGTCACGCCCTCCGCCGCGTCGACGGAGATGCCGGTGGCCAGGTCCGGCGAGCCCAGGAGCCGGGTGGCGGCCACCTCGGGGTCGAGGAAGACCAGGGAGGCGTCCGGGTTGGTGGTCCGGAAGGTGGCGATGCCGACGACGCGGACCGGGAACGAACCCGGCTGGGCCATCATCGTCAGGGTGTCGCCGATCTCCACGTCCTTGCGGCCGGCGGTGTCGGCGTCGATCAGTGCCTCACCGGCGCCGCGCGGGGCGCGGCCGGAGGTCAGTTCCACGGCGCTGCGTTCGGTGACGTACCAGTCGGAGGCGAGGGTGGGCGCCCCGCCGGCCTGGCCCACGGAGGTGTGTCCGGCGTCGACGACCGTGATGTTCTCCACGCTGACGTCGGCGTGGGCCGAGGCCACTCCGGCGGTGCGGGCCACCCGGTCGGCGAGGGCGGCGGGCAGGGTCCGGACCGCGCCGGTGGGGACGGAGGCGGTCAGGTCCTCCTCCGGCTCGACCGTCACATCGGCCGACGTGGACGCGAAGAGGCGGTCGAAGGTGCGTGCCACCGTGTCGGAGAAGATCAGGCTGCCCGCGACGAACGCCACCGACAGCACGACGGCGAGGGCGGACAGCAGCAGGCGCCCCTTGTGCGCGAGGAAGCTCCGGAGTGTGGCCCGCAGCACCGGGTCAGTCCTTCCCGGCGGGCTCGCCGGGGGCCGCGCCGGTCTGGGCGCGGATCACGTCGAAGCGTTTCATGCGCTCCAGCACCGTCTCCGCCGTCGGACGCCCCATCTCGTCCACGATCCGTCCGTCGGCGAGGAAGAGCACCAGATCGGAGTGGGCGGCGGCGCCCAGGTCGTGGGTGACCATGACGACGGTCTGGCCCAGGCCGTCCACGGCCTCCCGGAGGAAGGCGAGGACCTCCAGGCCGGCGCGCGAGTCCAGGTTGCCGGTCGGCTCGTCCGCGAAGATCAGCTCGGGGCGGGAGGCGAGCGCCCGCGCACAGGCCACGCGCTGCTGCTGACCGCCGGACAGCTGGGCGGGCCGGTGCTTGAGACGGTCCCGCAGCCCCAGCGTGTCGATCACCCGGTCCAGCCACTCCCGGTCGGGCCTGCGTCCCGCGATGTCCATCGGCAGCGTGATGTTCTCGGCCGCGTCGAGGGTCGGGATCAGGTTGAACGACTGGAACATGAACCCGATCCGGTCGCGGCGCAGCCGGGTCAGCTCCCGTTCCCTCAGTCCCGTGATCTCGGTGTCGCCGAGCCACACCTGACCGCCCGAGACGGTGTCGAGTCCGGCCAGACAGTGCATCAACGTGGACTTTCCCGAGCCCGACGGCCCCATCACGGCGGTGAAGCGGCCCCGCACGATGTCCACGTCCACCGAGTCCAGGGCCAGCACGGCGGTCTCACCCGAGCCGTACGCCTTGGTCAGCCCGCGGGCCCGGGCCGCCACGTCGTCGGCCGCCGCCAGGCCGGGGGCGTGCCGCGCAGCAGGTGTGGACAAGGCTGCCTCCTCGATCGGGGGGACGTGCCGGTCTGCCGACGTGCCAGTCCCGACGAGCGTAGTGTGACCGGGCGCACACCCGGTATCCCTTTTGGCCACCCGACCGCCCTTGCCGGTGCTAGCGTCCCGGCGCTAGCGTCGACCGTATGGCGAAGACCCAGCTGAACGTCCGCGTCGACGAGGGCACGGCCCGCGCCGCCCGCGAGCGGGCCACCGCGCGCGGCATGAGCGTCAACCGCTACATCGAAGAGCTGGTCAGACAGGACACCGGCGAGGCGGGCCACACCTTCGTGGAGGCCGCGGCCGACTTCATGAAGCAGTACGAGACCGTCTTCGCCGAGGAGTTCGGCGCCGCCCGCGAGGGCCGCCCGGCCGGGAGCGGAACGGCCGGGGGCGGAACGGCCGGGAGCGGCCCGCACGAAAGTCGCCGCTGAACCCTTGGACGACCTGACCATCGACCTCGCCTGGCTGCTGATGCTCGCCGAGCAGAAGACACCGGGAGACCCCCAGGTCACCGACTGGGGAGCCCTGGTGGCGGCGGTGGCGCGCCATCAGGCCGAGATCTTCGACGTCCCCGTCTACGACACCCCGCACGCCCGCGCGGCGTCGCTGCTCCAACTCCTTCTCCACGTCCCCGCGCTGGAGCGCTCCAACGCCCTCTTCGCCTGCTCGGTCGCCTACGCCTACCTGGTGGCCAGCGGGGTGAAGGTCGTCACCTCGCCCGAGCAGGTCCGCGACCTGGCCCGCCTGGTCAAGAGCGGTGAGGCGTCGGTGCACGACATCGCGCGGGAGCTGCGCCAGTGGAGCCGGTGAGGCCCAGCCCGTGCCGGACTCAGGCGCCCTCAGACCTCGGCCGCCCTACCTGACGCACCTGACGTACTTGACGCACCCGCCGCGTCCGCCGTGTTCCTGCGGAACGCCTCCGCCTGCCACGTCCCCTCCAGGCGCGGTGCCAGCCAGCCCGGCGCCCGCTCGCGGAAGTCGGCGGGCGCCAGCGACCCGGCACCGGCGGGCAGCGCCCCCAGCAGCGGGGCGCCCGCGACCTGCGGGAGGTCGGTGACGTTGCACCGCATCGCCAGATCGGGGGAGCCGGGCCAGCTGCCGATGACCACCCCCAGCAACTCCACGTCGCGGCGCCGGAGTTCACGAGCCGTCAGTTCGGTGGCGTTCAGCGTGCCCAGGCCCGCCGGAGCCACCACCAGCACCGGCGCCCGCAGCGTCTGCGCGGCGTCGGCCAGGGTCCCGCCGGTGTCGTCGAAGCGGACGAGCAGTCCGCCCGCGCCCTCGACGAGGACCAGGTCGTGCTCGGTGGCCAGCTTGTCCGCGGCCTCGGCGATCTCATGCGGACGCACCGGTTCCCGGCCGGCCCGCCGGGCCGCAGTCGCCGGGGCCAACGGGTCGGGATAGCGGGCGAGTTCGGCGGTCGTGACGGCGCCCGCGAGCCGCGCGACCTCGTCGGCGTCCCCGCGCTCGTCCGGCCGTACGCCGGTCTGGGCGGCCTTCAGCACGGCCACCGACCGGCCCGCCGCGAGCGCCGAGGCGGCGAGGGCCGCGGTCGTGACCGTCTTGCCGATCTCCGTGCCCGTCCCCGTGATCACCAGGATCGGCATGTTCATCCCTCCCGCGCCGCCGCGCACACGGCGCGCGCGATCCGTGCCACGTCCGCGTCGCCCGTGACGTACGGCGGCATCGTGTAGACGAGGTCGCGGAAGGGCCGCAGCCACACGCCCTCCCGTACCGCGGCCTCCGTGGCGGCCTTCATGTCGACGGCGTGGTCCAGCTGGACGACACCGATGGCCCCGAGGACCCGTACGTCCTTCACACCCGGCACCTCCCGGGCGGGGGCCAGCCCCTCCCGCAGGCCGGTCCCGATCCGCTCGACCTCCGCGCGCCAGTCCTGGCCGAGCAGCAGCTCGATCGAGGCGCAGGCGACGGCCGCCGCCAGCGGGTTGCCCATGAAGGTGGGGCCGTGGGCGAGCACCGGGATCTCGCCCCGCGAGATCCCGTCGGCCACCCGTGCCGTGCACAGGGTGGCCGCCATCGTCAGGTAGCCGCCGGTCAGCGCCTTGCCGACGCACATCACGTCCGGTGCCACCGCGGCGTGCTCCGCCGCGAACAGGGCGCCCGTGCGCCCGAACCCGGTCGCGATCTCGTCGAACACCAGCAGGACGTCGTGCGCGTCGCACGCCTCGCGCAGCACCCGCAGATAGGCGGGGGAGTGGAACCGCATCCCGCCGGCCCCCTGCACCACCGGCTCGACGATCACCGCGGCCAGTTCGCCGGCGTGCCGTTCGATCGCCGAGCGCAGCCGCTCCGCGTACGCCTCGTCGTGGTCGGCGGGCGGCGCGTCCACGAACACCTGGCGGGGCAGCACCCCGGTCCACAGCTCGTGCATGCCGCCCTCGGGGTCGCACACCGACATCGGCTGCCAGGTGTCGCCGTGGTAGCCGCCGCGCCAGGTCAGCAGCCGCCGCTTGCCGGGACGGCCGAGCGAACGCCAGTACTGCAGGCACATCTTGACCGCGACCTCGACGGACACCGATCCCGAGTCGGCGAGGAACACGTGCTCCAGCCCCTCGGGTGACATGTCGACAAGGAGCTTCGCCAGCCGTACGGCGGGTTCGTGGGTGAGCCCGCCGAACATCACGTGGCTCATCCGGCCGAGCTGCGCGCGCACGGCCTCGTTCAGCACCGGGTGGTTGTAGCCGTGGATCGCCGACCACCAGGACGCCATGCCGTCGACCAGCTCGCCCGAGCCGTCGGCGAGCCGCAGCCGGACCCCGCTCGCCGACTCCACGACGAGCGGCTCGGCCCGGCCGGGCATCGGACCGTACGGATGCCACACATGCCGCCGGTCGAGGTCCAGCAGCTCCGGCACGTCCAGGTCAGGCATTGGGCGCGAGATCCGTCCCGGCACCCCGGCGGCGTACGGCGACCAGGTCGGTGCGGGGCTCACCGGCCGCCGCCACCGGGGCGGAACCGCAGACACCGCCCGCCCCGTGCGACCCGCAGCCCGCACCCTCGTGCGCTCCGCATCCGGCGCTCCCGTGCGACCCGCAGCCCCCGTCCTCGTGCGCTCCGCGCCCGGCGCTCCCGTGCGACCCGCAGCCCCCGTCCTCGCCGGCGGCGACGACGGCGCGGTGCTCCGGCAGCGTCACCTGCTCCACGCCCTCCACCTCGAAGCCGGCGTCCGCGATCATCTCCAGGTCGGCCCGGCCCGCCTGCCCCTCGCTGGTGAGGTAGTCACCGAGGAAGATCGAGTTGGCCAGGTGCAGCGCGAGCGGCTGCATCGTGCGCAGATGGACCTCACGTCCGCCCGCGATGCGCACCTCGACGTCCGGGCACACGAACCGCACCATCGCCAGGATGCGCAGGCACCGCTGAGGGGTGAGGTTCCACTCCTTGGCGAGCGGGGTGCCCTCGAACGGGATCAGGAAGTTGACCGGCACCGAGTCCGGGTCCAGCTCGCGCAGCGAGAAGACCACGTCCACCAGGTCCTCGTCGCTCTCGCCCATTCCGGCGATCAGCCCGGAGCAGGCGGACAGGCCCGCCGCGTGCGCCTTGTGGACCGTGTCCACCCGGTCGGCGTACGTGTGCGTGGTCGTGATGTCCGCGTACGTCCCCTCGGACGTGTTCAGGTTGTGGTTGTAGGCGTCGGCGCCCGCCGCGCGCAGCCGCTCCGCCTGGCCCTCGGAGAGCAGACCGAGGCAGGCGCACACCTCGACCTCCTCGTTCCGCTCCTTGATGGCCTTGATGGTCTCGGAGACCCGGTCCACGTCCCGGTCCGTCGGACCGCGCCCACTCGCCACCAGGCACACCCGCTTCGCCCCGCCGGCCAGCCCCGCGGCCGCCGCCTCGGAGGCCTCGTCGGGCTTGAGCCAGGTGTACTTGAGGATCCCGGCCGTGGAGCCGAGCCGCTGGGAGCAGTAGGAGCAGTCCTCGGGGCACAGCCCCGACTTGAGGTTGACGAGGTAGTTGAGTTTCACCCGTCGCCCGAACCAGTTCCGGCGCACCCGGCCGGCCGCGGCCACCACGTCGAGCAGGTCGTCGTCGGACGTCGCGAGGACGGCCAGCGCTTCCGCACGGGTCGGCAGCTCGCGCCGAAGCCCCTTGTCCACCAGCGTGTTCAGCAGGTCCATGAGAGCCGATCCTGTCCTACCGAACCGCTCCGGGCCAAGGTAGGGATCGCACAACACGCCCGCTTCGACGTGTGGGTATTGCCACACCATGGGCGGCCACACCTGCCGCTAGTGTCTGTCCGCTACCTACAAAAGCACCGGAGGAACCATGGCGTTCGGCTGGATCGACGAGCAGGCGGAGCTGCGCCGCCGCGCCGGACTCGTACGGACCCTGCGTCCCCGGCCGGCCGACTCGCCGCTCCTCGACCTCGCGAGCAACGACTACCTGGGCCTGGCCCGTCACCCGGAGGTCACCGAGGGCGCGGCGCGGGCCGCCCGGACCTGGGGCGCCGGCGCCACCGGTTCCCGTCTCGTCACCGGCACCACCGAACTCCACGCCGAGCTGGAACGGGAACTGGCCGGCTTCTGCGGCTTCGAGGCGGCCCTCGTCCTCTCCTCCGGCTACGCCGCGAACCTGGCGGCGGTCACCGCGCTGGCCCCGTACGGAACCCTGATCGTCTCGGACGCCGGGAACCACGCCTCGCTCATCGACGGCTGCCGGCTGGCCCGCGGCACCACCCAGGTCGTAGCACACGCCGACCCGGACGCCGTGCGCAAGGCGCTCGGCACGCACCCGGGCCCGGCGCTGACGGTCTCCGACACGGTGTTCTCGGTCGACGGCGACGCGGCCCCGCTGGCCGCCCTCGCCGAGGTGTGCCGGGAGCACGGGGCCGGGCTGGTCGTCGACGACGCCCACGGGCTCGGCGTCCTCGGCACCGGCGGGCGCGGCGCCCCGCACGCCGCGGGGCTGGCCGGCGCCGGCGACGTCGTCGTCACGGTCACGCTGTCCAAGTCGCTCGGCAGCCAGGGCGGGGCCGTGCTCGGTCCCGCGCGGGTGATCGAGCATCTGGTGAACGCGGCCCGGACGTTCATCTTCGACACCGGCCTCGCTCCCGCGGCGGCGGGCGCCGCCCTCGCGGCGCTGCGGCTGCTGCGCCGCGAACCGGAACGCGCGGCACGCGCGCGTGCGGTCGCGGGCGACCTGCACGCGCGGCTGACGGCCGCGGGTCTGGAGGCGGTGCGTCCGGACGCCGCGGTCGTCTCCGTGCGTGCGCCGTCCCCGGAGCGGGCCGTGCGCTGGGCGGCGGACTGCCGGGCGGCAGGCCTGACCGTGGGCTGCTTCCGTCCTCCCTCCGTGCCCGACGGCGTCTCACGCCTGAGGCTGACCGCCCGTGCGGACCTCTCCGAGGCGCAGATCGAACGCGCTGTACGAGTGATCGGCGAGACACGACCATGAGTCGGCGTGACACGGCCGTGCGCCGGGATACGGGTGGGGGGTAGGGGTCCGGGCGTTCCGGACGAAGGTCAGCGGAACGCTGCCGTGAAGCCCGTCCAGCTCTCGGGGGAGAAGAGCAGGGCGGGTCCGGCCGGGACCTTGGAGTCGCGCACGGCGAGCAGACCGGCCCACGGTCCGGTCTCCGGGCGGGCCGTCTCCACGCAGTTGTTGGCGCCCGTGCTGTAGCTGCTGCGCAGCCACCGCAGATCCTGCGGACGGTGGCGGTCGTGCAGGTCGGTGCTGGAGGGTACGTTCCGAGGCAGTGCAGTCATGGTGCCTCCTTACGCGCCGTCAGCTTTCGCGGCGATGTAATCCAGTGTGTCCTCGGGCGAAAGAGCGTGCACCCGAAGGGCGTTGAAGGCCTCGGTGTAGGCCTGGAGGTGTTCTTTCCGTTCGAGGTAGAGGCTACTCGTCAAGTGGTCGAGAACAACCACATCCAGATCAGAAGTGCTCGTAAACGAGAAGATAACGAAAGAACCTGTGACTCCGATATGAGCTCCGGCACTGAACGGCAGTACCTGGAGCGTCACTTGGGGAAGCCGGCCCGCCTCCACGAGCCGGTCCAGTTGCCGCGCCATGACCTCCGGGCCCCCCACCTCCCGGTGCAGCACGGCCTCGTCCAGCACCGCGTTCAGCGTCAGCGGCGGCTGCACGCGCAGTACGTCCTGGCGGGCCAGCCGCACCTCCACCAGAGTGTCCAACTGGTCCGCGTCGGCGCCCTCGACGGCGGCCCTCGTCACCGCCCGCGCGTACTCGGGTGTCTGGAGCAGCCCCGGGACCACGGTCGTCTCCAGGGTGCGCATCGCGCTCGCCTGCGACTCCAGGCTGATGAAGTCCCGGTAGGCGGGCGGCAGTACACCGCGGTAGGCGTGCACCCAGTGGTCCCGTCCGCCGCTGTCGACGGATCCCGCCAACGCCAGCATCAGCTCGCGCAGTCGGGGATCGGTCACGCCGTAGGCGTCGAGGAGTAACCGCACATCGGCCGGTTTCGTACCGCTGGTGCCGGTCTCGATCCGGCTCACCTTCGACTGGTGCCAGCCGACGAGCCGGGCCGCCTCCCCACTGGTCAGGCCGAGGCGGGCGCGCAGGGCCCGCAGTTCGGCGCCCAGTTTCCGGCGGCGTACCGCGGGACCGTGCTGCATAGAGCTCTCCTTACTCCCTACGAGCCGTCCAAATACGCTCTGCCGTGGCAGAGTTCACCGCATCGAGCGACAGATATATGCACATCTTGGTGGATCGCCACCGGTGACGGCCCGCTGATGGCAATCTGGCGACGAAGCACCAGTCCGGGACCGTACTCGAACCATCCGCACCGTGTCGGACTCCGGTCCCGTGGGAAAGGGACGGCATCGCCATGGCAGACCATCTGGAAGCATCCCTCACTCTGCCGAGCGACCCGGCCTCGGTGTCCACGGCTCGCGCGTTCGTGCTGACCACGCTGGGGGGATGGGGTCTTCCCGCGGAGGCGGAGACGGCCGACACCGTCCGCCTCATCGTCTCCGAGCTCGCCACCAACGCCGTACAGCACACCTTCGGGCAGTCGCCCACCTTCAGGGTGGACCTCCGGCTCGACCGGGACGAGCTGCTGCGTGTCGGCGTCACCGACAGCCACCCGCGCTTCCCCAGGCGCCTGCCGGCCGCCGTCCAGCAGGACAACGGCCGCGGCCTGGTGATCATCCGGTGGCTGACCGCGGAGTGCGGCGGAAGACTCCGCGTCCGCCCCACCCGCGAGGGCGGCAAGACCATCTCCGTCGACCTGCCGTGGACGGTGCCCGTGGAACCGGTGGCGACGGCGGGCCAACAGGAACCTTGACCCCGCGCGGCTTCCGGGGCGGGGGACGTGGAGCGGTGAGGGGCGTGGAGTACGTGTGTGGGGGGTGGGGGACGGAGGGCGGGGCGGAGGGTTGCGGGGATGGGGCGCGGGCGCGGGGGTGGGGTGCCGGGGGGCTTGGGGGCTCGCGGGTGTGGGGTCACTGGGGGCTGCGCGGGGAGACGGGCCGCACGGGAGCGGCTGTCCGCCGGACGAGTGGTGTGCGGGGCGCGGGCGCGGGTGTCCGCCGAACGGGTGGTTTCTGGCGGGCGTGAGCGCGGGCGACGCGCTCGGCCGGCAGGGGGTGGCGTGGGGGTGGCAGCGGCCGCCGCCGGAGGGGCGGAGGAACGGCGGAGGAGCGGCGGGGCAACGGCGGAGGAGCGGCGGAAGGCGTGGTGTTCCGGAGCCGGACGAGGCGAGGCGGAAGCCGACCGGTGGGGGACTGGCGAGGCTCCGCGACTGGGGAGGGCTGTGGAGGGCTGTGAAGCTGTGGAGGCCGGCGTGAAGGCCACGGAGGGCGGTTGAACGGCTGCGGGACGGCCCTGGGCGGGGCGCAGGCGGCGCGATCGGCCGGCTGACGGCCCTCACGCTCCCACGGCCGCCCATGGCCCTGATCCGCCCCTGATCCGCCCCTCCCGGCACCCGGAGCCGGGCTCCAGGGCGGGGCTGCGGGGGGCGGGGCTGCGCGGCCGGGCTCCGGAGGCGGTGGCGGCGCGTCAGGGACGCCGCCACCACCCCCGGAGGGTCACTTGACCCGGCCGCGGAGGATCACTTGACCCGGCCGTACCAGACGCTCTTGGTCCAGATCTTCTGCAGCCTCACCACGTCCCCGGTCTTCGGGGAGTGCCAGATCTTGCCCTTACCGGCGTAGATCCCGACGTGGTAGACGTACGACCCCGAGTGGAAGAACACGAGGTCCCCGGCCTTGCGATTGCTCGCCGAGATGTGGCGGGTCTTGTTGTACTGCTGGGCCGCCGTACGGGGCAGTTTCTTGCCCGCCTTCTTGAACGAGTACAGCGTGAGCCCGGAGCAGTCGAACCTGTTCGGTCCGGTGGCCCCGTACTTGTAGGGCGAACCCTTTTTGGAGGCCGCGATCTGGAGTGCCTTCGTCGCCGGGGTGACGGCCGCTGCTTCGGAGGCGACACCCGGGACCACGATCGAGCCGCCCACGGCGGCGATGGCGAAGGCCGAGGCCGTGCCGGCCCGGGCCATGAGCGACGGGACACGATTGAGCGCAGTCATGCGCAACCCTTCGTCAGCCGCCTGTGAAGGATGACCTGTCGGATTCGGGCTGGCGAAGTTGCCCGGCCGCTGCTGCGGCTTCACCCCAAGGGCTGCTCGGTCCGGTCGTGGCGCGACCGCTCCGGCGACCCGTCGTGCTTGGGTCCTCCACTCCTGCCGATGCACTCCTGTCGACCGGTCATCCGGGCGGCGGCAGGACTCGGCGTCCGCCCGGACCGCCCCGCCGCTTGTGGCGGGGGCTTGTCGTCAGTCAGGGATCTTGGCGCACCGATGTCCGAAAATCCCAACGCAACCGGGGATTTGTGGGGTTACTCACCACTCACCCGTTCGGGTGGACACCCTGATGGCGGGTCAGGTGTCAAGGCGACGACATACCCCCCGACCAGCGCCGGAACCTGACGTTCCGGCGCGGTGCCCCTCATTTCGCGCAACCGCTGTGGGCTGGAAAAAGCAGTCGAGGATAGGCCGCCCGGGGGTACGCCGTTCGGTCCGTTTCAACTCGGGGCCGAGCGTCACGCTTTCGGCGAACACGGAGCCGTCGGGACACCCGTACGTCATCGGTCGGGGAGCGGAGGCATCGTGACGCGCGCCGTGCGGCGCTCCCCGTCCAGCACGCGCAGCGCCCGCGCGAGCGTCGGCGCGTGCAGTTCGCTCTCGCCCCGCTGGTGCATCAGCGTCAGCGCGTCGCGCAGCGCGGTCGCCCTGCCGACCAGTGCCTGGGCGGCGCGCAGTCCGCTGTAGGTGTCGCCGTGGCGGGCGGGGTTGATCCGGCCGAGCAGGTCGACCACCTCCAGGTAACGGTCGATCAGCTCGGCCTCGGCCCGGGTCAGCGCGGGCAGCGGAGGCAGCTCGGGAGGCAGCATCGGCGGCTCACCCCACACCCGGCAGGCCGCCGGAAGCCCGGCGGGCCGGGACCACCCGGTCCACCAGGCCGTACTCCACGGCCTGGCGGGCGTCGAGGATCAGGTCCCGTTCGAGGTCGGCGTCGACCTGCTCCGGGCGGCGCCCGGTGTGCCGTACGAGCATCTCCTCCAGGCGGGTGCGGGTGCGGGCCAGTTCCCCGGCCTGGACGACCAGATCGCTCGTCTGTCCCCGCACCGGCTCCGGCAGCGCCGGCTGGCGGAGCACCACGCGCGCGCCCGGCAGCACGGACCGCTTGCCCGGTGTGCCCGCGGCCAGCAGGACGGCGGCGGACGAGCCGGCCTGGCCCAGGCAGACGGTCTCCACGTCACAGGTGACGTACCGCAGCGTGTCGTAGACGGCCGACATCGCGCTGAACGAGCCGCCCGGTGAGTTGACGTACAGCGAGATGTCCCGGTCGGGGTCCCGGTGCTCCAGGTACATGAGCTGGGCCATCACGTCGTTCGCCGCGGTGTCGTCGATCGGCGTGCCCAGGAAGACGATGCGCTCCTCCAGCAGCTTGGAGTACGGGTCCAGCGTCCGGTGCCCCGAGCCGGTGCGTTCGGTGAACTCGGGCAGGACATGGCGGGCGGACGGTCGGGTCATGGAGCCCCCTCTTTCGGCGTCTGTAAAAAATGTACAGGACGTACGTGACGTTAGAATGGGGTCATGGCCTACGAGATTCCGGTGACGCAAGCCAGGGCTGAGCTCGCCGACCTGATCAACCGGGTGGTGTACGGCGGTGAGCGCGTCGTCGTGACGCGGCACGGCAAGCCCCTCGTCGCCCTGGTCTCCGCCGCCGACCTGGAACGGCTCGACGCGCTCGACGCACCGGGCGACGAGCAGGTGATCAGCTCCGTCTCCGCGGTCCCCGCGGCGGCGGCCTCGGCCCCCCGCGAACAGCAGCGGTTCGGGATCGCGGCCGAGCACCGGGGGCCGAACCCCCACTAGACGGCCGCGTCCGTGCGCATCCAGGGCGGATGTGGCCGGATGGCCGGATGGGCCGGATGGGCGGATGGGTCCGGATGGGCGGATGGGCCGGACGCGCAGGACCGTGCGCCCTCCGCCAAGGCGGACGGGCGCACGGTCGGTCGGGGTTTCCGGCGGCGGGCCGGGCCGCCAGGCCGCTGGGGCGCCGGTGGGTGTGGCTTCCGGAGGGTGCGGCCCCGGGGTGGCGGGTCAGTCGGCGGGCGGGTCAGCCGGCGAGTGCGGCTTCCCGGTCGGCGGCCGGTGCGGCGCTCCTCGCGCGCCCCTTCATCGCGTCGCCGAGCAGCACCGCTCCCAGGCCCAGCACGGCCCACCAGGTGAGGGTCAGGGCGGGGCCGGTGGCCGCCGCGCCGTCGAAGAAGGACACCGAGCGCAGCAGCGTCGTCCCCGCGCCCGGCGGCAGCCACTGGCCGATCGCGCCGACCGGCTCGGGCAGCATCTCCGGCGCCGAGGCCGCCCCGGAGAACGGGTTGCCGAGGAACATCACGGTGAACGCGGCCAGGCCGATGCCCGCAGGGCCCAGCAGGGCGGCGCACCCGGCCACGGCCGCGCACACCGCGAGCGTCGACAGGCCGAACGTCGCCGCCTCCGCCCACCAGTCGCCGGCGAGCACCCCCAGCCAGCTGTGCGCGAGCGCCGCCGCGACGAGCCCCACCAGGGCGGCGGTGCCGACCAGCGCGAGCGCGGCGCGGACTCCGCGCAGGCCGAGCAGGGTCACCACCGCGCCCGCCGCGATGCCGGCCAGCGCCAGCGGGAGCACGCTCGCGCTCAGCGCCGCCCCGCGCGGGTCGTTCGCGGAGGCGGCGACGACGTCCACCGTCCGGACGTCGGTGCCGTCGGCCGCGGCCTGCCGGTCGACCGCCTGCTGCAACAGCTGGGCGACGACCGGGCTCGCGGCCGACGCGGTCAGCAGCTCGGGGCCCTGCGGAGTGACGACCACGGCGCCGTACACCGTCCGGTCCGCTATGGCGGCGCGGGCCGCGGCCTCGTCGCCGTAGCGGTGGATCTCGAAGGCGCCCTCGTGCTGTTCGAGGCGCTTCTCCACCTGGGTGATCGCGGCCTCGGGGCCGGCCACACCGAGCGGCAGGTCGCGGGGCGCCGTGCGGGCGGCCGGCCAGGCGAAGGCCCACAGGGCGAGCGCCGCGAGCACGGGGACGAGGACGACGGCCGCGATCACGCGCCGGGCGGGAGGCCTGGTGGCGGGGGCGGGAACGGTGTTCATGGGAATCTCCTCCGGCTCCGACTCCAAAAAGAAGGATCGTTCGTTTTAGCTCTGTCACCACCGTGCGACGCCGGCGTGCGGCTTGTCAAGAAGGAACGTTCGTTTTACTTTTGGACCATGGCACGCGTATCCCAGGCCCATCTCGACGCCCGCCGCCGGCAGATCCTCGACGCCGCCGCGCTCTGCTTCGCGCGCAACGGCTTCCACGCCACCTCCATGCAGGACGTCCTGAAGGAGGCCGATCTCTCGGCCGGCGCGGTGTACCGGTACTTCGGCGGCAAGGACGAGCTGATCGCAGCGATCGTCTCGGAGGTGCTGGGCGAGGTCCGGGCCGCCTTCGAGGCGGCGGCCGAGCAGAGCCCGCCCCCGCCGCCCGACCGCCTCGTGCCCGCCGTCCTCGACCGGACCCTCGGCCTGCGCGAGTCCCTCACCGTGGACGGCGTCCCCGCCTTCCCGCGCCTCGTCGTCCAGGTCTGGTCGGAGATCCCGCGCAACGACACCCTCGCGGCCGTCCTGCGCGAGGGCTACACCGTCGTGCGCGCGGCATGGGCGCGGATCGTCGAGGCCCACCAGGCGGCCGGGACGATGCGCTCGGACGTACCGCCGGACCACGTGGCCCGCACGATGATCGCCACCGTCCTCGGCTTCATCGCCCAGCAGGCCCTGTTCGGGCCGACCTCGGTGGAGGTGCTGCGCGACGGTCTGCGCGCGTTGATGAGCATGCCGGGCACCGACCCCGAGGTCTGATGGTCACACGGCTCGGGTAACGTGCGTGAAACGCGGCCCAACTAGCCTGCCCCTTCACGTCACCAGGGACTTTTCCCCTGTGGCCGCGGCAACCGGGCCCCGCGAGGTCCGTAGCGAGGATGTGAGGTGGGACGTGCAACTGACGCCGCACGAGCAGGAGAGGCTGCTGATCCACGTGGCGGCCGACGTCGCCGAGAAGCGCCGCGCCCGCGGGCTGAAGCTCAACCACCCCGAGGCCGTCGCCCTCATCACCGCGCACCTCCTCGAAGGGGCACGGGACGGCCGTACGGTCGCCGAGCTCATGGCCTCCGGCCGCAAGCTGCTCACCCGCGACGACGTCATGGAGGGCATCCCCGAGATGATCCACGACGTCCAGGTCGAGGCGACCTTCCCGGACGGCACCAAGCTCGTCACCGTCCACGACCCGATCGTCTGAGAGGGGCCCCGATGATTCCCGGAGAGATCCTCTTCGCCGAGGACCCGATCGTGTACAACGAGGGCCGCGAGGTCACCCGGCTCACCGTCCTCAACGCCGCCGACCGGCCCGTCCAGGTCGGCTCCCACTACCACTTCGCCGAGGCCAACCCCGGCCTGGAGTTCGACCGCGCCGCCGCGCGCGGCAAGCGGCTGAACGTCCCCGCGGGCACCGCCGTGCGCTTCGAGCCGGGGCTGCCCGTCGACGTCGCCCTCGTCCCCCTCACCGGCGCCCGCGTGGTGCCCGGGCTGCGCGGCGAGACCGGAGGCGCCCTCGATGCCTGAGATCTCCCGTGCCGCGTACGCCGACCTGTTCGGCCCCACCACCGGTGACCGCATCCGGCTCGCCGACACCGACCTGATCGTCGAGATCGAGGAGGACCGTTCCGGCGGTCCCGGACTCGCCGGGGACGAGGCCGTGTTCGGCGGCGGCAAGGTCATCCGCGAGTCCATGGGCCAGTCCCGCGCCACCCGCGCGGACGGCGCGCCCGACACCGTCGTCACCGGCGCCGTGATCGTGGACCACTGGGGGATCGTCAAGGCCGACGTCGGCATCCGCGACGGCCGGATCACCGGCATCGGCAAGGCGGGCAACCCCGACACCATGGACGGGGTCCACCCGGACCTGGTGATCGGCCCGGAGACCGAGATCATCGCGGGCAACGGCCGCATCCTCACCGCCGGAGCCGTCGACGCGCACGTCCACTTCATCTGCCCGCAGATCGCCGACGAGGCGCTCGCGGCGGGCGTCACCACGCTCGTGGGCGGCGGCACCGGGCCCGCCGAGGGCTCCAAGGCGACGACCGTGACGCCCGGCCCCTGGCACCTCGCCCGCATGCTGGCGGCGATGGAGCAGTACCCGCTGAACATCGGCTTCCTCGGCAAGGGAAACACCGTCTCCCACGAGGCGATGCTGTCGCAGATCCGGGGCGGCGCGCTGGGCCTCAAACTGCACGAGGACTGGGGCTCCACGCCGGCCGTCATCGACGCCTCGCTGACCGTCGCCGAGCGGACCGGCATCCAGGTCGCCATCCACACGGACACCCTCAACGAGGCCGGATTCGTGGGCGACACGCTCGCCGCGATCGCCGGCCGCGGCATCCACGCCTACCACACCGAGGGCGCCGGCGGCGGGCACGCGCCCGACATCATGACCGTCGTCTCCGAGCCGCACGTCCTGCCCAGCTCGACGAACCCGACGCGGCCGTACACCGTGAACACCGCCGAGGAACACCTCGACATGCTGATGGTGTGCCACCACCTCAACCCCGCGGTCCCCGAGGACCTGGCGTTCGCCGAGTCCCGGATCCGGCCCTCGACCATCGGCGCGGAGGACATCCTCCACGACCTGGGCGCCATCTCCATCATCTCCTCCGACGCGCAGGCCATGGGGCGGGTCGGCGAGGTCGTCCTGCGGACCTGGCAGACCGCGCACGTGATGAAGCGGCGGCGGGGGGCGCTGCCCGGCGACGGCCGGGCCGACAACCGGCGGGTACGGCGGTACGTCGCCAAGTACACGATCAACCCGGCGCTCGCCCAGGGCCTCGCCCGGGAGATCGGCTCCGTCGAGACGGGCAAGCTCGCCGACCTCGTCCTGTGGGAACCGGCGTTCTTCGGCGTCAAGCCGCACCTGGTCATCAAGGGCGGGCAGATCGCGTACGCGCAGATGGGCGACGCCAACGCCTCCATCCCGACCCCGCAGCCCATCCTGCCCCGCCCGATGTACGGGGCGATCGGCCGGGCACCGGCCGCCAACTCCGTCAACTTCGTGGCCCCGCTCGCCCTCGAGGACGGACTGCCGGAACGGCTGGGCCTGGGCAAGGAGTTCGTCGCCATCGACTCCACGCGGGGCGTGACCAAGGCGGACATGCGGGAGAACGACGCCCGGCCCCGGGTCGAGGTCGACCCCGACAGCTTCGCCGTGCGCATCGACGGGGAACTCGTCGAGGCGACCCCGGCCGCGGAGCTTCCCATGGCCCAGCGCTACTTCCTCTTCTGAGGACGCCGGTATGACAAGGGCAGCGCTTCTCGTCCTGGCCGACGGCCGCTTCCCCGCCGGAGGGCACGCGCACTCCGGCGGGGCGGAGGAAGCGGTCAAGGCGGGACGGATCACCGGCGCGGCGGACCTGGAGGACTTCTGCCGCGGGCGGTTGCACACGGCGGGGCTGGTGGCGGCCGCCCTGGCCGCGGCCGCCGCGGCCGGCGCCGACCCGGCGGAGCTCGACGCGGCGGCCGACGCCCGGACACCGTCCCCCGCGCTGCGCACGGCCGCGCGGAAACTGGGACGGCAGCTGACGCGAGCGGCGCGGGCGGTCTGGCCGAGCGACGAACTGGACACCCTGGCGAGGGCGTTCCCCAAGGGCGCCCACCAGCCGGTGGTGCTGGGCCTGGCGGCCCGCGCGGCCGGACTCGGGCCCGAGGAAGCGGCGCACTGCGCGGCGTACGAGAGCGTGAGCGGACCGGCGACGGCGGTGGTGCGGCTGCTGAGCCTCGACCCCTTCTCGGCGACGGCGGTGCTGGCGCGGCTGGCGCCGGAGACGGACCGGGTGGTCGACCGGGCGGTCGCGGCGGGGCGGGCGGCGGTGACGGGCGGGGCCGATGTGCTGCCGTCCGCGTCGGCGCCGCTGCTCGAGATCGGGGCGGAGGGGCATGCGGGGTGGCCGGTGCGGCTGTTCGCGTCGTGAGGGGGTGTCCGTCAGGGGTTCCGCCCCTGTGACCCCGCCAGGGGGCTGCCGCCCCCTGGACCCCCGCTTCGGCCCTGAACGGGCCTCGTCCTCAAACGCCGGACGGGCTGGATGGGCCTGACCGGCGTCTCGTCAGGTGACGCCGGGTGGGCTGGATGGGCCTGACCGGCGTCTCGTCAGGTGACGCCGGGTGGGCTGGTGGCTGACCGGCGTTCGCAAACGAAGGAGTTCCACGTGCACCTCGATCACTCCCACCCCGTCACCCCGGCCGTCGGTGCCGACGCCCGTCGTCCCGACGGCTCGCGGCGCGCCCTCCGTATCGGGCTCGGCGGTCCCGTCGGGTCCGGGAAGACCGCCACCGTCGCCGCGCTCTGCCGTGCCCTGCGGGACGAACTCTCCCTGGCCGTCGTGACCAACGACATCTACACGCGGGAGGACGCGGAGTTCCTGCTCCGGGAGGCCGTGCTGCCGCCGGAGCGGATCACGGCCGTCGAGACGGGTGCCTGTCCGCACACCGCCATCCGGGACGACATCTCCGCCAACCTCGAGGCCGTGGAGGACCTGGAGGACGAGGTGGGGCCGCTCGACCTGATCCTCGTCGAGTCCGGGGGCGACAACCTGACCGCCACCTTCTCCAAGGGCCTGGTGGACGCCCAGATCTTCGTCATCGACGTCGCCGGCGGGGACGACGTCCCGCGCAAGGGAGGGCCCGGCGTCACCACCGCCGACCTGCTCGTCGTCAACAAGACCGACCTCGCGCCGTACGTCGGGTCCGACCTCGCCCGGATGGCCGCCGACGCCAAGGCGCAGCGCGCCGAACTGCCCGTCGTGTTCCAGACGCTGAGGGGTGCGACCGGTGTGCGGGACGTCGCCGAGTGGGTGCGGGAGCAGCGCGCCGCATGGGTGGCGTGAGATGAGCGGTGTGCACGCCACCGCCCGGATCCGCGCGCGGCGGGACGGGCGCGGCGGGACCGCCCTGCCCGTCCTGGAGAGCGACGGGCCCCTCGCGCTGCGGCGTACCCGCGGTGCCGACGGCGGGGAGGCGCGCGTCATGCTCGTCGGCGCGATGAGCGGCCCCCTCGGCGGCGACCGCCTCGCCGTCGAGGCGGCCGTCGACAGCGGTGCCCGGCTGCGCCTGGGCTCGGCCGCCGCCACCATCGCCCTGCCGGGTCAGGGCAAGGAGGAGGCCCGCTACGACGTACGGATCGACGTCGCCGACGACGGGGAACTGCACTGGCTGCCCGAGCCGTTGATCTCCGCGCAGGGCAGCGACCTGCACGTCACCACCCACGTCGGACTGGCCCCCCGGGCCCGGCTGGTGCTGCGCGAGGAGCAGGTACTCGGGCGGGTGGGGGAGGAGCCGGGGCGCCTGACCAGCCGCCTCGTCGTACGGGTCGGCGGACGGCCCGTGCTCGACCAGCAGCTGGCCTGCGGTCCGGGCGCCCCCGGCGGCTGGGACGGGCCCGCCGTCCTCGGGGGACACCGCGCCCTCGGTCAACTGGTCGTCGTCCGGCCCGAGTTCCACGACCGGCCGGTGACCGCCCGGGTCGTCGGCGACACCGCCACCCTCGTGCCGCTGGCCGGACCGGCCGCCCTGGTGACCGCCGTCGCCCCGGACGGGCTGCGGCTGCGGCGCATCCTGGACGAGGCGCTCCTGTCCCTGGAGTGACGTCCGCGTTCCCGCGGCCGGCGGCCGGCAACCGGGTTTTCTCCGGTCGGTCGACGGGCGCGGATCGCTGGTGATCGCCGCCGCTCGCCGCTGTCGTCGCCGTACGGCGCGGGTCAGCTGAGCGGCAGCCGCGGGAACCTGCGCGCCTTCTCCCGGGCGGCCTCCTCCTCCGCCTTGACCACGGCCGCGTACCGGTCGACGTACTCCTGCTCCGACAGCGTGAGGATGGCGTACATGATCTCGTCGGTGACCGCGCGCAGGATGGTCTTGTCGTTCTCCATGCCGGCGTAGCGGGAGAAGTCCAGGGGCTCGCCGAAGCGGATGACGACGGGACGGAAGGAGGGGATCACCTTGCCGGGCGGCTGCGCCTCGAAGGTGCCGATCATGGCGCAGGGGACGACCGGCACCCCGGCCTTCAGGGCCATCACCGCGACGCCGACCTTGCCCCTGTAGAGGCGGCCGTCGTGCGAGCGGGTGCCCTCCGGGTAGATGCCCAGCAACTCGTCCTTGCGCAGAACGCCGAGACCTTCGCGGATCGCGGCCTGACCGGCCTCCTTGCCGGAGCGGTCGACCGGGATCTGCCCGACGCTGTGGAAGAAGGCGGCGGTCAGCCGGCCCTTGATGCCGGGACCGGTGAAGTACTCGGCCTTGGCGAGGAAGGTGATGCGCCGTTTGAGGACCGCCGGCATCAGGAAGTGGTCCGAGAACGACAGGTGGTTGCCGGCGATGATCGCCGCGCCCGACGCCGGTACGTGTTCCCGCCCCTCTATCCGGGGCCGGAACAGCAGACGCAACAGCGGCCCCAGCACCACGTATTTCAGAAGGTAGTAGAACAAGGCGTCGCTCCTCAGTCCGGCCAATCGGGGGGCCGCCGTGTTCCGGCAGGTCAACCGGGGTGGTGTGGGGTGCCAGTGTAGGCGGGGGCGAGTGCCGCCGGAACCCGGGGACTGACGGCACGTCACCCCGCTGACGTCGGGTACCCGTTCACAGCCGCACGATGACGAGCGCCGTGTCGTCGGTCGTGCCACCGGGCGGCAGCAGCTCCAGCAGGACGGCGTCGGCCAGGCTCTCGGGGTCCTCGGTCCGGTGCCGGGCGAGGGCCTCCGCCAGACGGGCCAGGCCGGTGTCGATGCCCTCGTGCCGCCGCTCCACCAGGCCGTCGGTGTACAGCGCCAGTGTGGCGCCGGTGTCGAAGAAGGTGGTCGCCTGCGGCCGGGGGACCGGGTCGGGCCGGGCGTCGAGCGGGGGATCGGTCGCCCGGTCGAGCAGTTCCACCCGGCCCGAGGGGTGCACCAGCACCGGCGGGAGATGGCCGGCGCTGCTGTACGTGATGGTGTGGTGGTCGAAGTCGACGAACGTGGTGACCGCCGTGGTCGCCTCCGCGCCGTCCACCACGTGCGCGTACCGGCCCAGCACGTCCAGGGCCTGGGCGGGCCCCGCGGCCATCCGGGAGGCGGCGCTGAGCGCGCTGCGCAGCTGGCCCATCACCCCGGCCGCCGCCAGGCCGTGCCCGACGACGTCGCCGACGGCCACGCCGATGCGGTGGCCGCCGACGAGGTCGACCAGGTCGTACCAGTCCCCGCACACGTTGAGCGCGCCGACCGCGGGCCGGTAGCGCACGGCCGCGCTGTGGTGGCGGACCCGTCCGGGCGCGGGCAGCATCGCCTCCTGGAGGGCGAGGGCCACCTCGCGCTCACGGGCGTGCGCCCGCCGCAGCCGCTCGTTGACCTCCTGGAGTTCGCGGGCGCGGGCGTACAGCTCGGCCTCCAGCGCGTGCGGCGGGCTCTCCGTCCGGCTTGCCGACCGGTTCTCCGACCGGCCTGCCGGGTGGTTCTCCGGCTGGTTCCCCGGCTGGTTCTCCGACCGGCTCCCCGGCGGGTCTCCCGGCAGGTTCTCCCGGTTCTCCAGCTGGTTCTCCGACCGGGGCCCCGAGGGGTCTCCCGGCTGGTTCCCGGGCCGGTCGCCGCCGCGGGCCCGGAGCAGTTCGGTGACCTCCTCGACGCGGTGCACCACCAGCACCACGGAGCCGTCCGGCCCGCGCACGGGCGCGTTGACCGGGCTCCAGTAGCGCTCCTCCCACTCGTCGGGCCGGTCGAGCGACTGGACGTCGTAGCGTTGCAGGGCCATGGCGTCGCGCTCGCCGGTGGCCAGCACCCTGCGCAGCGAGGCCTCCAGATTGCGCACGCCGTCCGCCGTGGGGTTGTTCGGGTTGTCCGGGAAGACCTCGAAGAGATGGCGTCCGACCACCTGCTCGCGCCGGCGTCCGGCCATGCGCAGGAACGCCTCGTTGGCGTCGGCGAAGAGCAGCCCGGGGGTCAGCAGGGACACGCTGCCGGGCAGCGCCTGGAACACCGCGGCGTAGTCGATCGCCACCTCTGTCCCAGTACCGGTCCCAGACCCGGTCCCGGTCCCGATACCGGTCCCAGAGCCGATACCGGTCCCGGTCCCGGTCCCGTCCGTTCCGCCCGGTCCATGCCCCATCCGACCCACGCCCCGTCCGACTGCTGCCGCGTATGTCGATATTCGGACATTTTGTCACGAAGGCCGGTCGGCGGGGAGCGGCGGCCGCGTCACAGCTCCGGTCCCGTGAGCGACTGCTCGGCCCAGATGATCTTCCCGCCGGGGAGGAAGCGGGTGCCCCAGCGCCGGGTGACCTGCGAGACCAGCAGCAGCCCCCGCCCACCCTCGTCCGTGGTGCGCGGATGACGCAGATGGGGCGCGGTGGTGACGCCGTCGTGCACCTCGCAGACCAGGGACCGCTCCCGGATCAGCCGCAGCCGGATGGGGCCCGCGGCGTGCCGGATCGCGTTGGTGACGAGCTCGCTGACCACCAGTTCCGTGGTGAAGGACAGCTCGGTGAGGTCCCACTCGGCCAGGCGGCGGCTCGCGGCCTTGCGGGCCTCGGCGACCGCGGCCGGGTCGGCGGGCAGCTCCCAGTCCGCGACCTGGTCGGGGGAGAGGCGGCGGGTGCGGGCCATCAGCAGTGCCACGTCGTCGTGCGGCCGCTCCGGGACGAGGACGTCGATCACCGCCCGGCAGCGCAGGTCCAGCGCGGGGTCCTGCCGTTCCAGGGCCCGCCGCAGCCGCTCCCGGTCGGTGTCGAGCGCCCACTCCTCGCCCCCGGCCAGCAGGCCGTCGGTGTGCAGGGCGAGCGTGCTGTCCGGCGCGAGCAGCAGTTCGGTCGACTCGAACGGCGGCCCGCCGGCGCCCAGGGGCGGCCCCAGCGGCAGGTCGACGAAGGTGACCGTGCCGTCGGGCAGCACGACGGCCGGCGCGGGATGCCCGGCGGCGGCCATCGCGCAGTGCCCGTCGACGGGGTCGTAGACGACGTACAGGCACCCCGACCCCACCGCCTCCGGGGCCTCCACCCCCGCCTCCGGCCCGCCGCCCCCCTCCCTGACCGTACAGGCGACCAGGTCGTCGAGGTGGGCGAGGACCTCGTCCGGCGGCAGGTCCAGGGCGGCGAGTGTCCGCACGGCGGTCCGCAGCCGCCCCATGGCCGCGGCCGCGTCGATGCCGTGCCCGGGCACCTCGCCCACCACGAGCGCCACCCGGGCGCCCGACAGCGGGATCAGGTCGTACCAGTCCCCGCCGATGCCGGTCAGCTCGTCGGCCGGCAGGTAGCAGGCGGCCACCTCGACGGCGTCCTGCTCGGGCAGCCGGTGGGGGAGCAGACTGCGCTGGAGCACGAGCGCCGCGTCGCGCTCACGGGTGTAGCGGCGGGCGTTGTCCACGCAGACGGCCGCCCGCGACACCAGGTCCTCGGCCAGCAGGACGTCGTCCTCGGCGAAGGGCTCCTTGCCCGGGTGGCGCAGGAACGTCGTGATGCCCAGGGTCGTGCCGCGCGCCCGGACCGGCACCACCAGCACACTGGGCGGCCCGGCGTGCTCCCCGCCGACGGCGGGCAGCGCGGTCGCCCACTCCTCGGTCTCCCCCAGCCGCTCCGCCCGCCAGGGCCGCCCGGTGGCCAGACAGCCCACGGGAGGCGACCCGGCCGGGTACGCGACGACGGGATGCGCCCCGGCACCGGAGCCGGCATCGGCGCGACCGGAGCCGGAACCGGGGC